>CAYQMZ010000875.1:820-3373 GCA_964418725.1 uncultured Pirellulaceae bacterium | reverse complement strand
GTGATGCGCTCGCGAGAAGAGGCATTGAGCAATTCCGCCCATTCGAGCTGCAGCGCCTCTGGTAGCTGAGACAGAAGCTGATTGTGCTGTTCCGTCCCGGGACGCAAGAGAAACTGTGCCGTCGCCGGCGGCAAGCCCATGGCACCTGTTGCGTAAAAACAATTATACAGCCATCGTCGCAATCGAAGCTGCGTTGTCATGTCGTGATCGCTACCCGATCGAATCATGCAATCGCAGTGGCGTCCCGTCGAGTAGTGCAATGCGCCTTCGTTCTCGCGACTGAGTGAAGTAAACGGCGTCACCCAGTCTTCATTTGCTGGCTCGATGTAGACGAGTCGCTTCCGAACCGCATCGGTGCAAAGATGCGGATGAGCGATGAAATTCAACAATGACTCGGCCAGCCCACCCATCGGGTCGATCACGAAGATCGTATAGGGCATCACCGTCGCCATCATCATCTGCGCCAGCAGAAAATTCATGCTGGTTGTCTTGCCAGAACCGGTGGCGCCCAAAAAATGGCAGTGCGTCGGGAAGACCGAACGCGGCAGCCAGATGGGAATGTTGGACGGAACTTCTCGGCCAATTTTGAATCTTTTCATTGGTTCGCCATTTCTTGAATCATGGAATCGCGCTCCATCGCAAGAATCGCCCGGAGATAGTCCTTTTGCTCCTTCGTTTGGTCCGAATCAGTCACTTGCTGAATCTTGGCGGTGTAGTCCTCGAGGACATGCTCGATGCTGCGGTAGTTCTTATTCGCTTTCGGAATGAAGTCCTGAATGGACTCCTCGATCATTTCGATGCGTCGTTCGAACTGGTCAATCGGCAGTGTGCTGTCGGTGAACTGGGCCATCAGCCGTTCAAGCTCCTTCTTGCGTTCGGCGTCCACCGCCAATTGAATCTTCAGTTTCATCTTCAATTCCAACTCGGATCGTAGTTGTCGATCAGCTTCCCGTTTCGCGGCGGATATTCGTTGCTCTTCTTCTTGCTGACGTTCCCACCGTTCTATTTCTTTGAGGTGTTCGATCTCCTCGGCCGTCCGCGGCAATGCTGCCAACCGTTCTTGCTCCTCACGCTGCTGGCGACGACGGGCCTCATCTGCCGCCTGCCTTCGATTTCGCTGAAACGATTGCCAGCGACTCGAAGCATTTCGCCATGTCTTGGTTCCGCTGCTGGCAAGTGAAATCGCCACAATGGCGACGATTCCGAAAAGCCCATAAGCGAGCATCGAGAAGCATGCCGATCGAAAGAGAGCCTCCATCGCGTGCGATGCCACGCTAGGCGGCGAGAACAACAAACGCCGAACGACCAATGAGAGGAAGACTGTCGCACCGGCGACACTTTGCCACTTAGCGATGCTCCATTGTTGAGACTGAAGCTCTCGGCCAAGCAAGAATGTCATGAAGGCTGACAAGAACAAATAGAATCCTGGTGATTCATCCACGATACTCATGGCTTTAGCCCAAAATCGAAAGCGGCTGAAGAGAAACGGCTAGCCAGCCCAAAGTTTGAAACCGGCTAGCCGTACAGGGCAACGGACGACTAGCGACCGCCGTTGCTAACCAAGTCGCTTTGATTGGTTGACCGGTCTTTTCCAGCAAGCCAGCCACCGCAATTCACCGCGAAGCGACTGATTCCGGCATCGGCCCATGCCTCCGGCAAGAAGCTGGTGAAGCCGCAGTGAACAACGAGTCTCGACCCGTTTCCCTCGTAGACCGAAACCAACGGCATATCGTTCGACGCGTAGCAAACCGGAGACATACCACCACCCCAGACGGTGCTAATCGTCGTGCCCTCAAAGAGCGACTCGATATTGTGAAACAGCGGATGCTTCGCGATAAATCCGCTTCCAAAATCACCACGAGCTTTTAACAACGACTCTCCGTTGTGGTCGCCGCTGATCTGTGCGGTAGGCAAGATAGCCCGTAGAACCTTATTGGCCTCCGCTTCATACGGACTGTTATCCGCGAGGATGCAGAGACCACGACTTCCGTCGTTCCACCATCTTGCCAACTCCCTGGCATGACTGGATTTCAATCGCGATCCCTGCGATCCAGACCACAGCCAGACTTGTTGATAGTCATCCAGTTTCGCTGAAAAATCAGTCGGACGAGGAAGCGGATACGTCATGGTGTCAACCCCGAAACCCTTGGCTTGCAACGCATCGACCAAGCGGCTTGTATCCGTTGGGTGTGCAGTGCAGAACTCCAGGATAAGGATCTTCTCACCAGATGCCTCGTTGTCCTTTAACAAATCATTCTCTGAGCCCACGAGGTTGCCGTGCTGATCGACTTTCTTTTCGATTAGCTCCTTGCTGACCTCGTTCGTCACTTCCTCTATCGTGGGCTTCGCTACCTCTTGGCGATCAGGGCACTGACCATCATGGCATTCCTCGCGCTTTCTCGGTTCCAGTTCGATCAACTCCGGAGGAGTTTCGATGCGTATCATTTTTCGCATCGAAGCGTCCGCGTCCATATCGGCCACGGCGTCCATCAAAGGATGTTCTTGGCGGTCGCGAATTGCATCGACGCCAGCCATCAACGAACCCTGAGCCGT
>CAYQMZ010000875.1:0-810 GCA_964418725.1 uncultured Pirellulaceae bacterium | reverse complement strand
GAACAGCTCCCTGCTCTTGAAAGTAGAGCGACCAAAATCGAAGAACCGCTTGACGATGCGAGTCATCATGGAAGACTGATCCGTCCGCCCAAGCAAGGTGCCATCGCTGATCCTGAAGCGCACGTTCTCGCCCGACAACCGAATAAAGATTGAAATCCGGCGATTCAAATAGTGCGCCATCCGCCGGCACCAAGCCATCGACCATCGAAAAGAATTCATCACGTCCATCGTTGATGAACAGCGGGTTGCCGAACACCATGACGTGGCTGTTTGGCGGCAACCGCCATTGAGCCGCGGTTTGGGCCAGTCTCGGCAAATGAAGTTGCCCGTTTCGCTCTCCCCTTGCCGGTCCCCCGAAAAAGTTCCGCAACGCTGGTAGAGAACGAGCCAACACCTTCTTTCGGATTCGGCTTACCCCTTGGACCGCCTCAAGACGAGCAATTGGTTTACAATTCAAGCCATCGACCACCACGGTGAGGCTGCCGACTGGAGCATCGTCGCTGAGCCAGTCGAACTCAATCTCGAGTTCTCGAAAGAAGTCCTGCTGGGCTGCTCGCGGAAGGTTGGGCGATAACGCGAAGACACGCGTCACGGGTATCGTGTCCTTCTTGACGCCAGCCTCAACCCATTGGTGCAATCCATCCGCAGCGAGACCGTGGCTCGATTCCGAGCAGCCACCGAACAACAGCAAGCCGCAAAGTAGCAGCATACCGCCAGCCGATCGCTTCATAAGATAGTGAGCTCGGGCGAGCGACACCTCATTTTCGACCGCCATCTGACATGAGCGTATTTGCTCATCAGCTTCGGCAA
>CAYQMZ010000874.1:2985-3379 GCA_964418725.1 uncultured Pirellulaceae bacterium | reverse complement strand
AGCTTTCCAGTCGCGGATCCGGTGAAAGCAACCCGCTTACCGGTATCCACCAGACTAGGGAAACATCACACAGCAGGGGCCTCACGCGGAGCGTGAGGGGTACGTACCGATCACGCTCCGCGTGATTCCGCGATGACACAAAGAGCTCTCACGATTGATGGGGATTCAACGGATTTACAGCCGAAAATCGATGCGGATCTTTGCCGCTACTATCTGGTATGATGAGCTCACCTCAGTCACGCACGTCATGGCTGATCCTGCCCGCCGCAACTCCGCTTGCGGCACGTCAACCTCCAAACCGTAGAAGATGCACCATGCCTGGCTGTTGCGTTCTCTTTCGATACTCGATTCGAATCGCGGTACTGCTTCTGCTCGCTGCCCAACAGACTCAATC
>CAYQMZ010000874.1:1318-2975 GCA_964418725.1 uncultured Pirellulaceae bacterium | reverse complement strand
CTGCGACAGTCGATTTGCCACCCGACGTAGACGCAATCTTTACCAAGCAATGCTACAAGTGCCACGGCGACCGAAAGAGGTCCGGAAAGCTCGATCTGCGCAACCTAGAATCCATCTTGGCCGGTGGTAAACGTGGAGCAGCATTGTCACCCGGCGACGTTGAGACAAGTCGCCTCTTGCAATTGGTTCGACCGGGATCGAAGCCACATATGCCACCGGGCAAGAAGCAGCTAACAGAAGAAGAGATTGCGACTCTGGAGGACTGGATTCGAAAACTACCACCAGCTCAAACGCGAAACGATAGCCACCAAACCACCGAGGCCACCAGCCGCGACAACGTGTCGGGATCAGCAACCACTCCATCAAGAGAGCAACCGGTCGCTCAGGAAGAAGCCCCGCAGTTCTCGTTGCCGATCGCCGCCGATGCGTCCACGGTGATCAACTTGATGGTAGATGCTGGTTACCGAGATCGCGATATTCGTCCGGCCGACGTCTGTAGTGACGCAACCTTTGTTCGACGTGTGTATCTGGATCTCATCGGCCGCATCCCGAATCTTGAGGAAGCCCAAACCTTCCTGCGTTCCACCGACAGTCGTAAACGGGACCGGCTTGTGGACGAGCTGATCGTTGGCGAAGAGTTCCCGCAGCACTGGGCGACTTTGTTTGATGCAATGCTGATGGGGCGAAACGAGAGTCAATTGCCGGAACGTCGAAAACACGGCTGGCACAGTTACCTACGTGAGGTGTTTCAACAGGATCGTCCCTGGGACGCCGTCGCGAGGGAAGTCTTGCTTGCTCGAGGGGATGCCCGTCCTGATCCGAAGAACCGCGGGCACCTATGGTTCCTGTACGAACGCAAGAACAAACACCAAGATATCGCCGAGTCGATTGCTCGCAGCTTCTTCGGAGTCGATATCGCTTGCGCCCAATGCCATGACCATCCGATGGCGGATGAAATCGAACAGGCCCACTACTGGGGACTGGTCGCGTTCTTCAAACGCAGCAAGAACGCAAAAAGCGACAACGGCATCGCAATCGAAGAATCTGCGATCGGTGGATTCGATAGTTACGCGAATGCCCTGTCTGGCTCGAGCGACGAGAGCATCCTAACGTTTCTGGCACGCGACACAGTCCCAGAGCAGCGACCGGCGGACCCCGAGAAACAGGAAGACAGCGACTCACTTTATCTGCAAGTCAAACACGAACCGCGCGTGCCGAAGTTTTCGCGACGTGAGAAATTCGTCGACGAGATCCTCCACGATCACCCATTACTTGCGAGGTCGATGGTCAACCGAATTTGGGCCGTTCTGATGGGGCGTGGTATCGTGCATCCGCTGGACCAAATGGACTCCCAACACCCAGCCAGCCACCCAGAACTGCTCGACTGGTTAGCACAGGATTTTGCAACCAACGGCTACCATATGCGTCGACTGATTTCAGCGATCGTAAAATCCAAACCGTACCAACTCGCAGCAATCGAACCGGGAATCGAGTCAGCTACGTTTGCGGGATCGCTGGAAAAGCCTCTCACGGCCGAAGTTTTTGTTCGCTCGCTAGAGACTGCCCTGTCCATCGATGCGAGCGAAGACTTGCAAAAGAGTATCGGTGCCGAGTTTCGCAAACTCTTCCCCGATATCGTTCCCGAGACACAGCTGAC
>CAYQMZ010000874.1:0-1218 GCA_964418725.1 uncultured Pirellulaceae bacterium | reverse complement strand
GACTTGCTGTGGGCCATGACCACATCCGCTGAGTTTCGCTTCAACCACTAGGCCAATTGTTGCGTACTACGCAGAACTTACTGACCAACGATTACGATGCCAAGCAAGAATCAAAACCCGATGAACGGCACCTGCGGCAGCCCCGATCACTCCATGCACCGTCGATTGTTCTTGGAGGGCAGTCTGGCTGGTGCGGCATCGGCCATGAGCTTCAGCGGCCTGTTTTCCGAACCTGCCTTCGCGGATGTCGTTAAGCAGCAAGACAAAAAGTGCATTTTGCTATGGCTTTGCGGAGCCCCCAGCCAGTTCGAAACCTGGGATCCGAAACCGGGCAAACGGACTAGCGGCCCGTTCGGCGCGATCAGCACAAACTTGCCGGGCATCCACGTTAGCGAGTTAATGCCCCGCTGCGCCACGATCATGGACAAGCTGTCGGTCGTGCGTTCAATGAGCACTGAACCAAGCGAGCATTTTCAAGCGATCGACGTACTGACCCGCGGTGACAAAAAGCGACCTCCGTTCGAGCGACCGATATTGGGTTCCGTGTTGGCCCAGCAACTTGGCCAACTTGATTCGCCGGTTCCTCAGTTCGTGTTGCTGGACCCGTGTCCCGAAGGCAACGAATTCAAAGGATTCAAAAAGGGCAACTGGGCCGGGTGGCTGGGTGCGGAATATGGCCCAGTCCGAGCGGGAGGCGACTATGGGATTCCAAACATAGACCTGCCAGAAGGGATGCAACCTCAGGATCACAGTGATCGCGAAGCACTGCGTAGCTTTCTGAGTAAGAAGTACGAAAACGATCGCCGTAGCGCAGCGGCCGCAGATTACAACGCGGCATTCAATCGAGTGAAGGGGCTGATGAGCTGTGCACCGCTGTTTGATCTGAACCAGTTGCCCGAGGCAGACAAAGAACGCTACGGTCCTGGCGCCTTTGGCATGCACGTGCTGCAAGCTCGCCACCTCATTGAAAACGGCTGCACTTCAGTCATGGTCGCGAACGGAATGCCGTGGGACTGTCATGTTTACAACCACGAGATCCATCAGATGCTGGTGCCAGAGTTGGACCGTGTCATCTTTCATCTAATTCATGACTTGGAAGAACGCGGCATGTTGGACAATACGTTGGTCATCATGATGGGCGAATTTGGCCGCACACCTTGGCTGAACGAAGCTCGTGGTCGCGACCACTATCCGAATGCATGGTCGATGGCCCTGGCC
>CAYQMZ010000873.1:0-3382 GCA_964418725.1 uncultured Pirellulaceae bacterium | reverse complement strand
GTCGGGGAGGGCGAACGTTAGTTCTACCCTCCCCACTAGTTCGCTGGTGCTCACCCGCGAACACACGTATTCCAATGGAATGATGTTCCCGTGGGAGGGTGAAGTGTTGAATGCAAGTTCAAACTTGTGGGTAAAGGCAAGGTTCCTACCGGCCTTCGTGCGGTCCAACTCCTGTTTTGTCCGGTAAGAACCGGACCTGCGAATCAATGACTCAGGACACTAGGGCTTCTTTCTTAGCAGCAGCCAGAACAGGTCGCCGGTGAAATAGGGCAGGGCCATTTGTTTGGGGATCAGTCGAGTTCCATAGCCAAGAAAGCTAAGTCCAACTCGGCGAAAGGTGTGGTCAAGTAGCGAACGGGCGTGGTCTCCTTGGATTCGTTTAACAGTAAATCCAGAATCGACCAACTCCATGCCAAATTGAGAGGCAAGCTTGACCAGACTTTGCTTTGAGAACCATTGCGTTACCGATGGCGGACAGTACTCGTGCCACGTTTGGCCCAGTAACCTCGCCACGACACTGCGATGATTCCAAGTTTCGATCAGCCAGTGACCATTTGCATTGGTGATGTTCGCGGCACGCTCGAAAGCAACTCGAACGTCATAGAAATGAGCCACGACCTGCGTCATATTCACCAGATCGAACTGCCGGTCGAACGAAACGTCTTCAAGCGTACCCACGTGTACCGGAAAACCGAAACGTTGCTCGGCTTCTGCCGCCATACCAGCATTGGGTTCGAGCCCGGTGCATTCCCAGCCGGCATCGTGAAAGCCCTTCATGACGAACCCCGCAGCGGCGCCTACGTCCAGCATGCTGCCGGGCGGAACATGCTTCGCCATTAGCTGAGCGTACTTTTTGCCGTTCTGCACAATGAGATCGGCTTCCTTGAGGTAATCCGAATACCCTTCGTTGCCGTCAGTGAAGTAGCCGTCGTCGAAAATGTCGTCGGTATGCGTTTCCGGCAGGTCCTGTCCAAGGAAACGATGTCGGCAGGTCGCACATTCGGCAACAGGAAACCGCTGAATCAAGAATGCAGTCCGCCCCTCGCCCTTGCAGATTGGACAGGGCAGCAGCTCTTGGGAGCCATCAATTTCAAGCATGGTCTATTCCGTGACGGGAGCTGGTTTTTCGTAGAACCACGAGGGAAATTCACCCTGCGGTGAACGTTTTCGATTTCGATAGTAAAACTGTCGGCCTCGATCGGGCTTCAAAGGAATCGACAGACCGCCGGATTCCTTCAGCAATCCAAATAACTTGGCCTTCATCGTCTTCGCAACGTCTTGGTGCTGCTGAGACTGAATCAGGTTGAAGCGTTCATCGGGATCGGACTCGAGGTCATACAGTTCGTCTGTATCCCAGACGCCGTGAGCGCGGATGTATTTGTAGCGTTGGCCTCGCACGGCGAAAATCGTTGGAGTCATGGGGTAATTCCATTCCCAGTAGTACTCGTAGAGCAGAGCGTCGCGCCACGGGATCTGCTTGCCCAGCGAGAGTTTCCAGAAGCTGGCCCCATCCATGTGCTTGGGAGTCTCGAGACCGGCAACCTCCATCAGCGTTGGTCCCAAATCGATGTTTGCCACGACTTGGTCGACCTTCGTGCCCGCCGGGATTTTGCCCGGATACTGCATCAATAGCGGGACGCGAATGGATGGTTCGTAGGCGACGCGTTTGTCGATCAGCCCGTGTTCGCCAAACAGAAAGCCGTTGTCGCTGGTGTAGATGACGAGTGTGTTTTCGTAGAGTCCGTTAGCCTTGAGGAACTCCATCAGTCGCCCCACGTTGTCGTCGACCGCCGTCAGCGCCTCGCAATAACGCTTGAGGTAAGTCTCTACGGCAAAGGCATCTAGGTTGTATCCAAAGTCACTGCCGTGTCGGCTGTTCCGTTGGTCGATCAGCCAGCGGGGCTTGCCGCGACGAGACTCTTGAGTGTTGGCGAAGGTCACCGGTGGCTTCCAAGCAGCGTCCTTATACTTGCCTCGCTCGCCATCACGTCCGACGAAGTCTGAGTGAACCGCCTTGTGGCTGATGTAGCAAAAGAAAGGTTTGTCTTTTGCTTTTCTGTTCTTCAACCAGTCGAACGCATAGTCCGTCAATTCGTCGGTAATGTAGCCACGCTGTGGAACACGCTTGCCATTGATGTTGAATCCGTCGTAACGCGTCTGAGGGACAACGCGAGACGTTCCGTGACCATCGGGGTAGTACGTTCCTTGTCCTCGGAACGCACACCAGTGATCAAAACCGCGTTGCGGTTCGTCGCTGTCGCCCATGTGCCATTTGCCGATGAAAGCCGTTTCGTAGCCGGCAGTCTGAAGATACTGCGGGAAAAACTTCAGCTTGGGATCCACCGGGTTGTAGTTATCACCCACACCATGTTTGTGTGGGTACAACCCAGTCAGGATCGACGCCCGGCTAGGAGAGCACAGCGAGTTGGTGACGAACGCCTTGGTGAATTGAACGCCGTTTTGGGCGATTGCATCCATGTGGGGCGTCTTCAGGAACGGATGCCCCATGCAACTCATGGCGTCAAAGCGATGGTCATCACACAGGATGTAGACGATGTTGGGATGTTGGCTCGAGCCTACTTCTGATTGCCGGGCACTTGCTGACGGATCCCCGGACTGCGCAACCGCAGGGCAGGGGAGTGCAATGATCAGAGAAGCAATCAACAGAACTACGTTTGCTATGAATCTGTTTGGGGCCATTGCTGATGCTCGATGCTCTGGTGGAATACGGGGAGACGTCCCAATCGGGTGGCTGCAGGCTTGGCGTTATTGAGCCGCCAAGCAAAACAGTTTTGAATTCGTCCGCAGGAACATTTTGCCGTTAGCTACGGCGGGAGTGCTGCGACTGTCCTCGCCGAGCGGTGTTTTGCCGAGCAGCTTGTATTCGTCGGATGCGGTGAGCACAACGACGGTGCCGTCTTCGGCGATACAGTAGACTTTGTCACCGGACACAATTGGCGACCCAGAGTAGTTGCCGCCGACGCGTTTACTCCAATGTGAATCGCCCGTCTTTGCATCGATGCACGTGACCACGCCCTTGTCGTACCAAAGAAAGACGAGGCCGTTGTGGGCGACCGGCGTTGGAACATAAGGAGCTTGGCGAGTCACCTTGTAGGCAACGCTGTGAGTCTTTAGATCGATCGCGGACACGTAATTACCGCCGCCGCCAGAACCGGTCGAACCGAACACCATATTGCCAACAACTAATGGCGAGCTGACTGTTCGCATTGAGAAGGCATCACGTACGGCCCACTTCTCGACACCCGTCGCCAAATCCAGCCCGAACATGCCGTGAGTTGTGCTGCAGAGCAACAGTTGCGTTTTGCCGTCGCTGCCTTGATGTAAGCAGGGGACGGAATACGAAGCCTTACCACTGGTGCGG
>CAYQMZ010000872.1:0-3384 GCA_964418725.1 uncultured Pirellulaceae bacterium | reverse complement strand
AATCTAGCCTCACCGACATTTAGGCCAGCTCAACCGTTCAACGCCCCGCCGAACGGGAATCAGCTGAACAGCAATGGACCTAGCTTGAACCCTGCTGGTTTCCCTAGCTCACAACGGGCACAGACACAACCGACGCAGGGATACAACCAGCCAACGCCGGCGACCGATCCCAACTCGAACGACTTTCCAAGCACCCCGCCGCAACTGGGGCAACCAATTCCCGCCGGACAGCAGGGACAGTCAGGCGTTCGACAGACTCAAGGCTTTCAACAAACTCAAGGCTTTGGCCAAACTCGAACCGCGCCGTTCGGCCCAGCACTTCCTGCTGCTCCCGAGCCAGCGGGTTATCCGACGACAGGTCAAGCTAGTTTCAGCCAACTAGCGGCGGAACTACAGGGTGGCTCAGCCGCCAGCCAAACTGCCTCACCAGAACAGATCGCGAATCAAAGCGGACACCAAAGTAACGCCGCTCGATCAATCTCCAACGCCAATCTCAACAGTGGAGTACTTCGATAACATGGATGCACTCGACAACCTACTGATGAACCGTTACCGAGATTCGTCGGGAGACGTAAAGCCAAGAATGGTTACCGATTCCGAAATCAAGGACGCGTTGGCACAACTTTCTTCGCTCTCCACCGGCGAAGTGTCGGAAGAGGCACGCGAGTCCGTCCAGCACGGCGAGCGTGTACATCAGGAAGAGACTGTACGCACCAACAAGCCACACTTTGCCTTCGACAAGGCCGACGCGGGCACCGACGATTCGTCTGCCGGCCACAAGTCATCGTTCACGCCAATCGAAGAGTTGGTTGATATGGAGAACTTGGAAGCGAAAGCGACGCAAGAACTCCCTGTTGACGTAGATACGGACGCAACATTAAGTCACGAGCCTCTCGAGAGCTCCACTGTTCCTGTCGACGTCGACATGGATCCTCGCGACATTGCCGACCAGGAGAAAGGCGAGGAGCTGACCAGTACTTTCCGCCCCGATTGGGAAGTTGACCAGTTCCTATGGCCAGAACTTTGTGACAACATCGCGTCAACTCTATCACACGATCTTGCCGCCGCACTCGACGCGATTAAGCAAGACTGCCAGGTACATATTTGTAACGTCGTCGCTATCGCGAATACCCACGATGGCGGTGGTAGCACAACCATGACGCTCTGCCTTGCTAAAGAAGCGGCACGACAAGGTCTGTCCGTGGTCATTTTGGATCTGAACCACCAGCACCCCCAGTTGATGGAAGAATTGGGAGTGGACTGCGAACAGGGAATCGAAAGCCTCCAGCTGGAGTCCGTCAGTCCAGCGAACATCTGCATTTCCGCCATCCAAGATGGGGTATCGCTGCTTCCGCTGCTGCAGGCGGTCGACCTGGAGTACTGTAGTGGACAAACCGTTCAAGGGCTCGTGAATGAAATGTCTCGTCAACACGACTTGGTCCTGATCGACGCGTCCCCAGAAGTGCTTGACTCCATGTCCAGCAAGCCTCATTGCCGCGGATTCGGAATCGTCGTAGTCCACAAGGGTGACGAAGAGCAGCCAAGTGATCAGACTTCGCTGAGCATGATCGCGCGTCGAAGGGATGACATATGGAACTTGGGTGTGATTAAAAACTTCGCTGCCTAAGTCGCCTGATCTGGATGAGGCGGAGCCTTCAACAAATCCGGACAAACAGTACAGCAACACTGAATTCACCGAACACGAGTCGCACGAAAGCCACGCGATGCAGCGTGGCTATGCACAATCAAGGATGAACTTATGTACGAGTCGCATTGGCAACTGAACGCAAAACCGTTCGAAAACAATAACGACGCGACGTTCTATTACCCAAGTGAACCGCACCAAAGCGCCATGCTTAAACTGCGGTATGTGATCGAGAACCGTCGCGGTGCGGCATTGCTGAGTGGTCCCGCTGGCGTGGGCAAGTCGATGCTAACTCGATCGCTGTTTGGGGTACTACCAGACCATATCGCGCCCAGAACGCATATCGTTTTTCCGCGCATGCCGGGCGAACAACTTCTGTCGTACATTGCAGACGAGCTGACAGGTCGACGACCGTCCGATCATCCGTCCAACTCTCAGCAAAGTGTGCACAACATTCAGTCGGCTTTGGAGGAAAACTCTAAGCAAGGGAAGCACGCGGTATTGGCCATTGACGAATCTCAGGTGCTGCTGGACCCCGATTCGCTGGAGTTAGTCCGGTTGCTACTGAACTTTGAGACGGACTCTGGAGCAGCAATGACGCTCTTGCTAGTCGGGCAAGGCGCGATGCTGCCAGCCATCGAGCGTGTACCAAGCCTAGAAGAACGGCTTTCGGTGAAATGCGTCCTGCGGCCCTTCAACCTAGAAGAAACAGCTAGTTACATTGGACATCGCTTGCAGGCGGCCGGCGGTGCTGACACGATCTTTACGCCTGACGCCGTGGACGCGATCCACGAACTGAGCGGGGGCATTGCCCGCCGAATCAATCGCCTTTGCGAACTAGCGTTGCTGGTAGGCTTCGCCGAAAACAAGTCTTCGATCGACGTCGACCAAGTGGAAGGCGTATCCAACGAGTTGCTCACCGTCAGTCCCGAGTAACGTGCACCAGACGTGGCGCCCTGTTGCGGCCAGCGCACGTCCGGAGAACGACGCACACAAATCAAAAGAGTGACACTCACGATCCATGTTATCGGTACTGGATATAGGGCTCGCGCAGCCTCGCTTCAAAGTACCTAATCGGAATAGTCATTCAGCTTTCAGTGCTGGCAGACCTAACGGCCGCTGACGATCAGAAAAGAGATAGCGGCCGATTGGTCTAAGGCGTTCATTCCGGTTCACACAGATCTACGGACGCCCGCAGGCGAGTCGCGCCGGCCGTACCAATTGTCCGACCTCACCCTGACCTCAATTCAGTGGGTGACGGCATCGACACTAATCTGAGTCCCTCCGCATGTTCGACGATGGACGTGAGGCGTTTGAAAAGGACTTCACTTCAGGTTAGGTGTCGGCGTGCATTCTAAGAATCAACGGATTGTACTGATATTCTCAGCATTGGTGGTTGGCTGCGTTATTGCCATACCATTCTTCTCCAGCCGCGGGCAGCAAGACAAAGCCCCGGTCGCGACATTGCCCATGGGGCTGCTGCTAAACCAGCAAGAAGGCGACCTGACGGTTGTCGACGCGTTGGCAGACGCAACCCGCTATGGCTTAAAACCAGGCGACGTAATCAAGTCGATCGATGGGCAAATGCTGTCTTCGGTAGACGAGTTGCGAACGGCCATCGCGGACAAAGAGCCAGGTGACCTGCTGCAGATGGTGGTTCTTCGTGATCAGATCACGATGCCAATCCACCGTCACTACCGAGGCGACTTTGAAGTCCCAGCTCCCGAGCAATTCACCGC
>CAYQMZ010000871.1:0-3384 GCA_964418725.1 uncultured Pirellulaceae bacterium | reverse complement strand
GCAGCGAATGCAATCTTCTTCAACCACGGCCAGTGCTGCTGTGCCGGATCGCGACTTTATGTTGAACAAGAAGTGTTCGATGAAGTCTGCTCGGGAATTGCTGAAGAAGCGAAGAAAATCAACGTGGGCGACGGGTTTGATGCTGGGACGCAAATGGGGCCGTTGGTGTCGAAGGAACAGTTCGAGCGTGTGACGGGATTCCTGGATCGCGGCCGCGCTGAGGGAGCGACGGCATTGTGCGGCGGAGAAGCTTTGGCGAGCGACGGGTTCTTTGTGAAGCCCACAGTCTTGACGAACACCACCGAAGACATGGAAGTCATTCGCGAAGAGATCTTTGGCCCCGTGGTAGCTGCCATGCCGTTCAAAGACAAACAAGAACTAATTGCAAAGGCGAACGATACTTACTACGGGCTTGCGGCTGGCGTATGGACGAGCGACGTGGGCGAAGCTCATCAGATCGCGAAGGCGATTCGTGCTGGAACGGTTTGGGTCAACTGCTACAACGTCTTCGATGCAGCCATGCCGTTTGGTGGCTACAAACAATCAGGATGGGGACGCGAAATGGGCCACGAAGTGCTCAACAACTACCTCGAGACGAAGTCAGTGTGCATGTCGATCTAGCGACGTACTGGTGACAACTTCCAACGCATCCGATTGGCCGTGGGGTTTTACTCCGCGGCCAATTTTCGTGGTGTGGGCCGCTGACGAGGCCTAATCACGCTATCAATCGATGACGGCAGACGTAACCCGTTGCACTGCAATGACTTTTGGAAGCGGAAATAATTTCTCGCAATAGCTGAGTACTCGCCGGTGGTCTGCGCGTTGTTATGGTGACAACACTTTGGCGGTGAAGGGACCAGGCTCACCGTTGTTTGGACCAGGTTTCGAACCGGTTCAACAAGTGCAAGAACTGGCGATTGTGCTCTTACGACGAGGCTATTCGCTAATGGCGATCACGTCCTAGTAACCACTAGGGCGATATATCCGCGACGAGATCGAGTTTCGACACCGTTGTGGCGATTGCTACTAGCTATCTTTGTCTCGCAATCCGCCCAGCCGTTCTTCGTTCGCGGCACTCGCCGACTGCAATGGCCTCCTTTGATCTGATGATTTGGGAGGTGGATATGCAAAGGAAGTCTGCAAACATAACGTGTTTTGCGGCATTGATCGTTGTCGGTTTTGCCATGCTTGTTCCTGCACAGGAGCCTGCATTGCAAGTCACAATGAACGACGCCGGGAAGTTCATCGTCTCTGGTGACAATGTTGCCACCTTGGGGCTTCAGTTTGATTCGCCAAGTGGTTCACTGGCGACCATTCCCGTGAATGCTGACGGCGAGGCCGACACGTCCCCCTTCGCATTGATGTTGAATAACAGTCCGAACCAGATCACGATCGGATCGCTTCGGCCGGCACCGACAATAGACGGTAGCGTAACACTCGCCGCTGGTTGGAATTCTCTAGGTTACAAGGATGTAACCTTCCGCTACGGAGACGGTCCACGCGAGATTGGACCGTTTGCGATTGACGAGTCACTGTTTCGCGGGACGTGCGAGGATTGCACTGCACCGCCGTTGCAGCCGATTCAAGTTGGCCTGACACCCGAAAACAACTTTACGATTTTCGGTCGTGGGCATCAGTTGGAATCCTTCGAATTTCGCTCGCCTCGCAACTCGTTAAAGCCCGCCACGACAGCGGCACCGTTTGCCTCACTAGCTGCCAACGAGCGTGATCACATTCGCTACGAACAGCTCGGTGACGCACTCACGCTGGATGGCACGCTCACACTGGATTCGGGTTGGAACGGTGTTCGTGGCGTGAGAGACGTGGAGTTTGAATACACCGTGGCGGAGGGCCAGGTCGTCGATCAGGGGCCGTTTCGACTAAGGAACTCGACATATCCTCCGCTGGTTCAATGGCCGTCGATCAATGCTCGAATCAATGAGGATTCGTTTGCTGTGCTCACCGGGGAAGGGCAGCCCATCAACCGCATTAGGTTGATGTCGGCCAGCGGATCGCTGATCCCAGGTAACGACCCGGGGCCGTTTCAATCCATCACTGGTACGGACACAGAAGTCAGTTTTTCCGCGGGTGAAGATAGCTTTGTCACGCTAGATGGTGACCTGGTCCTTGATACACAGTGGAAGTTCGGGCAGCCCGGTAACGCCCAGGATGTTCGTATGGAGTATGCCATCGCGGGGCATCCGACGACACGATTTGGCCGTATTCGTGACTATCCAGACGAGATCGATTGGCCAGCTATTGGGATCGAAATGAATGACAAGGATCAGTTTGTCATTCAAGGTTCCGGGCACCCGTTACGCCGCTTCGACCTGACTTCAGCATCAGGGTCGCTGGTTCCTTCGGAAGATCCCGGGCCATTTGCCTCAGTAGCGAACTCGAGCACTTCTGTGCAGTACGTAGCCGGAGAAAACGTGGTGCTGGACGGTTCCATAACCTTGGGTACATCCTGGGATCGAAAAGGGTCTCCCGACGTCCGTTACACCTATGATTTAGATGAAGTGTCGCGTGACATTTCGCAGTTTGTGCCCAATTCGGCATATCCAAGAGTTCCCGTTTGCTTCGACGGTCGCTCGGCCGAACTTGGTATCTCGGTTGATCGGCGAAACCAGATCATTGTTGAGGGCGAGGGGCACAAGCTTTCTGAGCTAACTCTGTCTTCTGCATCAGGTTCGTTGGTACCGGGCGAATCGCCAGCACCGTTCGCGACGTTTGGATCGAACACAAGCCAGTTAGTTGAATTCGAAAGCAACGATCTGGTTACGATTGACGGTACGGTGATTCTCTCCACCACATGGAACAGCGATCTGGAGCAAGACATCGTAGTGGACTTTGGCGAAGTGGATGTTCCAGATTCGATCTTCCCAACCTGTGTTGATTTGCCGCCTGGCGAAGGCCCTAGCGACATTGGCATTCGTATCGAGATCATTGATGAACAGGTGGTACTGGTCACGGATGGTCCGCTCCGAATGTCGGGTCTTGACCTACAGTCCCCGGAAGGCAATTTGGTCCCAGTACCGGACCCACCGGGGGCTTCGCCTTTCACTTTCTTTCTTTCGAATACTCCAAACCAGATAACCTGGGGCAATCTAGGTTCCCGGACAACGATTAACGGTGTTTGGTTTTCGGAAGCGGGCTACGTGGGTGACAGTCCTGAATCAGAGCTCTTCGCATCTTGGGGCGACGGTGCCACGCCGGTTGCAATTCCAGTTTTTCCCGGTGGAGTGTTAGACCCTGTATTACCCGTTGATCCAATTTTCCCAGGCAATGAAGTGATACCTGAGCCGAGCGGCTCGGCGCTGACGTTGGCGGGTGTGCTTATCGGGCTAATGTTTCGAAAGCAGAGACGGGCGCGAGGCCAGCAAG
>CAYQMZ010000870.1:0-3389 GCA_964418725.1 uncultured Pirellulaceae bacterium | reverse complement strand
CCCCATGGTACGTACGCAGGCAAGGATTTGACGTTCCGCATGTACTCGCCCTCGTTCCAAGAGGTGGAGGTCTGGTCACGGAATGGCATTTGGCGGAACCGTGGTGTTCAGGCCGGGGGACTCGCCGGGGTATTGGTACTAGCTGGTTGTTTGCTGTGGGGGCATCGCAATCGCCTCGCTGACATGCGTAAGGGACGACGGCTTGAAGGGCTGTCGGCGCAAATGCGTTCCTCGTACGACGCGATTCGAGATGGAATTGTTGTCGTCGATATCTCTGGTCAGATCGTGGAACTAAACCAGAAGGCAAGAGAATTTTTCTCTCTCGCTAACGGGGATGGTTCTATGGCGGAATTTCACCGAGCGTTGTCGGCCGGCGTTAAGAACGCCGACTTCATTCATCTTTGGGAGTCTCTCAATGCTGATTTCGAATCTACTAACGAAACGGTGTTCGAGTTGGCGTGTCCGCAACGAAGGATTCTTGAAGTCTTTACGTCGCCCGTCGACGATGGTTCGGGCGAGGCGACAGAACGAATATGGGTCTTCTACGACGTCACGGAACGCTGGCGATTGCAAGACAGTCTGATGCATGCGCAGAAGCAGGAGGCTGTGGGACGATTGGCGGGTGGCATCGCCCACGACTTCAATAACTACTTAACGGGAATCACGGGAAACCTTTTTATCGCCAAGCTGCATCCGACAAAGACTGTATCCGAAGTTAGCGAGAGCTTGGATGCGGCTCAGTCGGCCGCCAGTCGCGCGGCAGCGCTGGTAACGAATCTATTGGGTTTCTCACAGAAGACGCCGTTGAACATGCGGCAAGTATGCGTCAACAACGTGATTCGCAAGATGGAAATGCTTTTGCGACCTTCCATTCCAACGTCGATTTCGCTTCAGTTCGAATTGCAGGATGATCTACCGAAGGTGCATGCCGATCCGCTTCAGCTTGAGCAAGTGTTATTGAACATCTGTCTCAACGCACGCGATTCGATACATGCGAATCTAAAGGGAATGCCCGAGCAGGCTTCAGCAATTCGCGACGAGTCCGTTCCGCCCGTCGGCAGAGATGCTTCGAACGGGCCAGTCGGCAACATCGTCGTTCGCACTGCCGCCACGCGGATCGACGGAGAACTGAAGGTGCGAGTATCCGTTGCGGATGACGGCTGTGGGATTTCACAGCAGCATCTCGACAAGATCTTTGAGCCGTTCTTTACAACGAAGGGAGCGAACGGCACGGGGCTCGGACTAGCCATGTCGCATGGAATCATCAAGCAACACAGTGGCGAAATTTTCGCCGAATCCAAGCTTGGCGATGGCTCTGAGTTCGTGATCATTCTGCCTACGGCCACAATCGAGAGCGATGAAAGTGCTCCTCATTCGAAGGAACAACAACCACCAAGCGTCCGTGGGCGTCACGTCCTGGTAGTGGATGACGAGTCTTCGATTCGGTCTCTGGTTAGCAAAGTGCTGACCGCAGAAAAGATGGTCGTGCATACCGCGGCGAACGGCGAAGATGCGATCCAGCAACTGCTTCAGAATCCTAATCGAGTGGAACTGGTTATCCTCGATTGGAAAATGCCAGTTCGCGACGGAAAACAGACGCTACGCTGGCTCAAACAGGAACTCCCTGATTTACCGGTGCTGATTTGCAGTGGTCACATATTCGAATTGGCCGAAGCTCTCAAAAAGACTGCGCACCCGCCCGAACTAGTTCTGCAAAAGCCGTTTCGAATCCAAGAGCTGATTGCGAAAGTCCACCTGGCTTTTGCCGAGGTCACATCATCGAGTATGATTCCGGCGGGCAATCTGCAGTCCGACGAATCCGCAGCGGGGCGAGCGTCAGCTGAAAGTCTCTAATCGAGCAAGTCATCCTTGGCGCGAATACTCATTACTTCTGGGCCGACTCGGCAGTACCTGGATCCAGTTCGATATCTGACCAACGCATCCAGCGGTCGCATGGGGGCTGCTCTCGCGAGTGCCGCAATCGAAGCCGGCCACGAGGTTGTGATCGTCAGTGGCCCGGTAGAGGTCGCGTATCCGGAGGCGGCGAGAATCGTCGACGTCGTTTCGACCGAAGAGATGTTGGCTGCGGCGCAGGAAGAATTCCAGTCTTGCGACGGGGCAATCGGCGTCGCGGCGCCTTGTGACTATCGCCCCGTGAAGGTCTCTGAAGAAAAGATATCGAAGACCGGTGAGCCTCTAGTGGTGCACCTGGTGGAGACTGCTGACGTGATCGCGGCACTCGGTGCGGAAAAAGGGCACAGGTGGGTTGTTGGGTTCGCGTTGGAGACAGAAGATCATCGCTTCCGTGCTATCACAAAGGCGGAGAAGAAGAGTTGCAACCTGATGGTCCTCAATTCGCCATCTGCAATGAACGCGGCTACGACCGATGTCGAGCTACTGGCACCAAACGGTGACGTGATCTCACAGCTAACAGGGTCAAAAACCGAGGTATCGCGCCAAATTTTTGCCGTCATTCAAGAAAAGCTCATCGAAGCGACCGCTAACTGAGCTTGCTGGATGTCGCGCAGGTAATAAGATTCTTCTTGAATCCGATACTTTGCTGAGAGAGTCAACGTGAGCTGGTTTAGCGGTCTGGAACACATCGTTCGTGAAAAAGAGCCCTTAGCGTCGAAGAATTGGCTGCGCATTGGCGGCGAGGCTGAATTCTTTGCTGAGCCCACCAACCTGGGCGAGCTGACCGAAGTCGTCAAACGCTGCCACGCAGAGAAACTTCCTGTGCGCGTTTTGGGCGGTGGCTCGAATGTCTTGGTTCGAGATGCTGGTGTGCCTGGTGTCGTGATCCAGCTGACCGCGCCGGATTTTGGCGAGATCAGTGTTTCGAGTCCTGAGATCGTAGCCGGTAGTGGCTGCAAGCTTAATCACCTCGTCGCAACTTCGGCACGCGAGGGGCTGGCTGGCTTAGAAGCACTTGTCGGGATACCGGGGACTGTCGGTGGAGCTGTTTGCAGCAACGCGGTTGGGCACGGTGCGGCGATCGGACAGTGGACCAAGTCCGTGACAGGTCTAACGCACGAAGGCGAACAAGTTACGTTGGAAGGCGAAGACCTTCGGTTCGGCTATCGGCAAAGCAACCTTGAGAAGCTCATCATCCTCAGTGCGAAGTTTGCACTGGAGCCGAGTGAATCTCAGAAGGTGACGCGACAAATGCAAAAGCTCTGGATTATGCGTCGAGGTGCGTTGCCGCAAGGTGATTTGGGGCATGCACAGGTCTTTGGAAGCTCGCGGGGAATGAGCGCAGGCGAGATCATCGAGCAGGCCAACATCAAAGGTCTCAAGGCAGGCGGCGCGTCCGTTTGCGAATCTGCTCCTGACTACATAGAAGTACGCCCCGGTGCGTCTAGCGACGATGTCGTTTCGCTTATCGAAAA
>CAYQMZ010000869.1:0-3396 GCA_964418725.1 uncultured Pirellulaceae bacterium | reverse complement strand
TTCTTACCGGATCACCGCTACCGCTTTGGCCGGTGGAACCCGGTGACCACATAAGAGCATCATTCGGTGACCACTCGACTGCCTCGTGCACGGTCGCGCCGCAAAACAACAAACGCATTAATGGCGATCACTCAGTATGAATCATCACCGCAGACTGCCTTGGATTGTCGCACTGACTGCTCTCTTTAGCCTGACGGCAGGCTTAGCAATTTCAAGCGAGCCCCATTCGGCGGACGACTTCTACAAGCACGACGAAGTCCAGTCGGTGCGTCTAGAGATTCTTCCGACAGACCGACAGAAAATGCTTGATGCGTTGCCTGAACGAATCTACGTACCGGCAACATTTCACTGGCGTGATGTAGAACTCAGAAACGTTGGCGTCCGCTTCAAGGGCAACAGCTCGTCCAATCCGCGACAGCAGCACAAACGCAGCTACCTGATTAAGTTCGACAAGTACCACAATGGCCAACGCTTCCTTGGCCTGCGCCGTGCCTCGTTCGACAATGCTGTGCAATTCGGCAGCGTATTCAGCGAGCCAATCATTACCGAGATCCTTGCCGACATTGGACTCCCAACGCATCGCGCAAACTATGCCGGACTGGTCGTGAACGAGCGATTCGAAGGCATCTTTGTGAATGTCGAACGAATCGACGAGACGTTCATTGCCAATCAACTCGGTGACTCGCGTGGTTCGCTTTTCAAGGTCGACGAAGGTGGTCCAGGTGCGAACCTCCAGTTTCTAGGACAGGAATTGGCTCCATACCGACGGACGTTCGAAGCCAAGAGCGAAACGGCACCCGATCAACGGAAGGAACTGATGCAGTTCATCCAGTGGCTGAATTCCCCCAACACAAAGTCGTCCGAGCTAACTTCGAGACTTCACGCGGACGCGTTCATGCAGACGATGGCCGTGATGCTGTTTTCCGGTGCCTTCGACCAACTAACCGGCTGGAACCCACACAACTACTATTTGTTCCGCGATTCAGTGAGCGGACGTTGGCGATACCTGCCTTGGGATCTGGATGTTGGATTCGCAGCATCGGCATTCGACAACCGCATCAAAGTGTTGGAAGACTGGCACGCTGCTTGGCCGACACCGCCCACACAGAACCCCAATCCACTTACGGAGCGAATCGTCAGTGACCCGGAACTTCGAAAGCAGTATCGCGGAATTGCGGCCAAGATTCTGGAGAAGTATTTTCAGCCCGAACGACTCTGCGGCGTCTTGGACGCAAAGTACTCTCTGATCCGCGAAGACCTGCAGAGAGATCCTTTCCCCCATCGACGCGTGACTAGTCGAACGGATCGCAACTATGACGACGTCGTCCAATCCATGCGGGAGTTCATTCATGCCAGGTATGCGAGCGCCAAGGCACAACTTGCAACCCCCGGCCCGCGACCTCCGAAGCCGCAACGCGATAACACGCCTCGGTTCCCTCCTTGGGTGCCCCCTGAGCTTGCGAACAAGCTCATGCAAATTCACAACAGCGCTAGAGAGCTAGGGGCGAACCGAGATCTCCGCCCTGTCCACGAAGTAATGCGCAAGGTGGGCCCGCTTGTTCACGACAAGAAAGTAAAGGAAGCCGAAGCGTTGGTTGACGAGGCGCTGAAACGCCTTCAGCGAATCCGGTCCAAGTAGCTATGTCGCAGCATGAGGTCCGCGCAGCAAAAAGGGCACGTCCCGCTCGAACTCAATGGTTACCCCAGAAGTTCGATCCGACACGTGCCCTCGAGCAGACTTTCCAACTAATGCCAGTGGACGATTTACTGCGTATTCGACCTCAACTCTGTCGTGCTAAGCCAACGAACTGGTCGCAAACTAAGCTGCATTTGCCATCGAACCAATCACGCCGAGCGCTACGAACGAGAGAATCACCAACACAAACAGACCGATGAAGCATCCGTAAATGATCTTGCCCGGAGTGTCTAGGGTCTTGTGGTCGCAGTAGCCTTCCGGACAGATCAACATTCGCGATCCAACGTAGAAGTTCAACAGCGGTACGATCAACGCCGCGCACCACCACGGGTTGCTGCCCATATTTTTTAGTCGAAGAACGGCGATATAGAAGCCAGCAGCCATGTAGCAAACGAATGAAAACAAAATCAGTCCGCTACCAACCGCCTCGAGACCGTTTCCAGCTTCCGCGAGTGCTACGGCGCCGACTGCTACGGCATTGTAGATGAACCCAGCCAGCATACAGAAACCGACATACTTCAGACGCCCAATGCCCCCATAGCTTCGTTGGGCGACGGGCGTGGGGGTGAATTCACCGCTGCCCATTGGGGCTGCATAAGGATTTGGCTCGAAGGTCGTAGCAGTCATCGATTTCGTTTCCGAGATAAAAGATGAGGAAATCACTATGGAATTTCATAGCTTTGCCCAACAAGACTGCAACCAAATACCTCTAAAGGCAGAGTTTTGCGTTGCTCTTTGAATCACCAATCCAACATGCAACCAAGCTCAACAATGGAACGCGACAGCCGTGTGGTGATTTTCCCACCGAGAAGTTCGTCGAATCAACGCGGCCGACGCCAAATGCCACACTGAGCTACCGCCCAATTCAACTCGGCTTGCGAGCCCACAGTAGGAGTTCATCCATACTGTTTGACACACCCTTGCTAGGATTGACGCGGTAAGTGTCGATGTCGAAACCGGCATCCGCAATTTCGTCAACGATCGTTTCAGGCAACCCGATATACCGCGTGGCCACTCCGTCGTCGGTCATTAGACAACGCGTTGCCGGATCGAAGGTGTCCATCAGGGCCGCGTTGATATTCAGGTGGCCGTCGCGAAGGTCACCACACATGGTCTTCACAAAGAATCGTCCTTCTGGGCGAAGAACCCGAAGGACGCTTTGCAACAGTGACTGGCGATCGCGTCCAATGATGCAATGCAGGCAGTGTCCGTCGACTACAAGATCTGCCGACTGATTTTGAAACGACGCAAGATCCAGAACCGAACCAACGTTGAAGTTGATTTCCAACTTCAGGTCAGCTGCTTTCTCCCTAGCCCACTCGATCGCCGTCGGCGAGCAGTCGATGCCCGCGACTTCAAAGCCTCGTCGCTTCAACCAGATCGAGATATCACCGGCGCCACATCCCAGCTCGATCACACGCGAGAATGCCGTTTCAGATACGGCAAAGAATTCTCGTTCCAGCGTAGCGATATTACGCTGCAGAGTTACCTCGTCGGCCCAGCCCGGAAATCCCTTCGACTTCCGGGCGATGTAGGCCGCGTCGTGACCGAGGTAGTTAGTCTTCATCAACGCCAACTAGCGACGGCAACGCTCGTGCTTCAGTGGCAACCACGCACCGTTGTCCGCGCTACTGGCCACACATTGCTGGATGAAGTACATGCCTTCGACGCCGTCGTGAACGTTCGGATAGACCGTATCC
>CAYQMZ010000868.1:2120-3398 GCA_964418725.1 uncultured Pirellulaceae bacterium | reverse complement strand
GGATTGCGTTCGGTGCCGCTATGTTCGGGATGACGCTTAGCGGAAAGCAATATCGATGGTGGGAATTGCTGATCTTGTTTGGCGTGATGATCGGTGCCTTGGTAGCTGGCGTGGCCTTACTGAATCGACCGTTTGATCCGCAGACGGATGAGAAGCTGATTCCGCGGCTTTACTTTTCTCACTACTGGTATTGGGAAGCCAAGCAAGACCGACCGCGGCCGGAGTGTTGGGGTGGGTTGCTGTGCTCGCTGAGTGTGCTGTTGGTCTATTTGGCGGCGTTCAAACGAGACTGGTTGGGGTTCTGGCTGGGAATTTGGGGACTGATCGGAGGTGCGATTGGTTTTCCCGCGGGACAAGCTTTGCAAGCCTACAACGCTTGGCATGGCGAGTGGGTGCGTTCGTTACCGACCAGCTCCGTAACAAACTACTTCAACTGGTGGAACCTCATGGAGACGACGTTCGGCTTTGTGATGGGAGCCATTGTTGGATTGGGGTGTTGGATGCATCGGAATTGGATCGGCTATTGGGGAGGTACCGTCGGCGTATCACAAGACAGCGAGTCGGAACAAGAAGGGCACCGCCGATTGGAACTAGTTGGGCCATTCAAACCAGACGCCAGCGAGAGTGAACTCGTTACGATGCGCCCGGTGATAGAAGTCATTCTGTTGCTGGTGCATCTTCGTCTGCTGATCGCGTGGAACTTTCAATCGTTCGACGGCTTAGACTTGGCGGCCGATTTTGGGGTGCCGATGATCGTGATCCCTGTCATTTGTGTTTTGAGTGGGAGGTACTGGCCGTTCCTGATGTCGCTCCCGATCGTTATGTTACCGATCGCCGGCAAGACAATTCGACAGTTGCATTTTGGTGAGCAAGAAGTACCAGCGTTTGAGACGGCCGAATGGTTTGTCTCGCTGTTTGGCAAGCAACCGGCCGGCGTCACCAATTGGGATCTGTTTGGGTTCTTTCCTTTGGTGATCCCAATTTCGGTTGCAACATGGTTCGCAGTCCGCAGCAAGTCACACCCGCTAAGCAACTATGGACCCATTGGCTGCATCACCGCCGCCTGGCTGTACTTCTACTTGAACAACGCGTTCTTCCATTCTCCTTGGCCGTGGGAAGAATGGACGGGCCGCACAGTTCACGGCGCCATTTTCTTTGTTTGTGCAGTCGGGATGACAATGGCGTCTTTGTTGGCCCTGTTGATGGGACGGAATCCGACCGCCCAGCAAGAAACTGCCGTGGCCCAAAACTGAACCTGCGGGTGTCGTGCTACCAACT
>CAYQMZ010000868.1:0-2089 GCA_964418725.1 uncultured Pirellulaceae bacterium | reverse complement strand
CACCGTTCTTCTGCTACGGTACCGGCAATTTTTCGCCTTTTGCCTCCCGCCCGTTCTAGATCCTTTTTCCCTTTTGGGTCTCCCGGCTTATCATTTCGTGGGCAGAACCTGAAGGCGGGAGAAGCAATCATGCCAATTACCTTTGTTTACCGGAGCCCCTATCAAAATCTCACGGGACGATACATCAAGAAGTTTCCACATGAGTCTCTGTTGGAATGGTTCCAAGAGCACTGGGATCGTCGGGAACCTTCAGACGAGCCCTGGCTCTCGGAAATCCTGTTGGGACAGAATGTCTACGGCTTCGGCGCGTTGTTTGATGCCATCGAGGAACATAAGATTCCCGTACCGAAGACAAACGAAGAACTTGGAGCGATTCTAAAACAGCACATCTACGCAGAAGGCGGACCAGCCAGCTTCAGTCCACGATGGCTGCACGTCGCAACCGACGATGATGAATGGGAGCTTAGATATAACTTCCTAGATGACCGATATATTGAACAGAAGCCGGAGGTCTTTGCGTTCCTCACGCACGAAGGTTCTTTGCCAAGCGATGTAGCAGAGGTCGAGTCGGAACCATGTACGTACTTGTTTGTGCACTCGCCCGTGGCGAGTTGCGATTCTCAACGTTGGGATCGAGTGATTGCAAAGGGAGCACGCCTGGACGACGTGGAAGCGATCATCGATGCTTACGCAGTCGACTCTCCCCCACGAGAACACCCGTGCTGGGAAGCAGACGAAGTCCGCGAATTATTGATCGCCAAGAAGGCTGACGGACTATCCTGGCCGCAGTTGTTAGAGGAAATTGCAGAGATAGATTACAGCTACGCTCGCAAGGAAAATCGCTCTCAGATCGAATGCTCTGAGCACATCTGCCAATTGCACCACCACGCCTGGGATTGGGCGATCGGAGATCGTGACCCAATACCAATCTACTTTCAGGTGGTAGTCTTTGACGACATTTGGGCGGCTAGCCATCCCTTCATGCTAGAGTCGATGCAATGTTATGCAGATGACGAAGTCTGATCTCATGAACGTTGATGAATCTTCCGTCGCCTGAAAAAGCTGAGACAAACTCCGATGCCTAAGATACCGGAAAGCAACGCGCTAGGCTCAGGGACAAACGCTACGTTCATCGGAGTTCCGTCCCATTCCACGATCAACTGGCCGATGTCGGGTTGGGTGAGAAACTGTGCCTCGGTTAACCAGTTGGCTAAGTCGGCTTCCGCGAGACCCGAAGGCAGGACTTTACCGAATGAGTAAGTTCCCGGAGGAACTAAACCGAACGATTCCAAGACATCGTCTGATGAGGTGAATCGACCGCCTTTATCGAACGTGGCTTCTCCGGTGAAGCTGCCGACAATCTGAAACGCCATCACGAATCCGCCGTCGGCACCGTCGGTTGAAAGCAAGAGCTCACCCGTCGGCGCAAGGTACGTCAACGACACTACGGAGGCCCATTGATCTACCTGTGCGATCCCGTCTTCGTTGAGAGCGACTCCGTCTGGTCGACCGTAGTTGAGCGACAACGCTTGCGACTCTGTACTTCCAAGGTTGGCCCATTGGCCCGTGATGTCAGCGATGAACGCGGCTTCGCTGACATTCTCCGGGTAGATCATTCCGAGGCGGTAGAGACCTTTCGGATAGCCTCCCACGAGGGCACCACCTTCGGTAATGTTACCTTCGTCGACGATGAACAAATCGGTTGGCCCACCAAGTCGTCTGTATGATGCGGCGTCGAAGAGTCTCTCGCTACTAGACAAACTGAAGCCAGCGAATGACTCGTTTCCATTTGGAGGAATATTCAAGAAGATATCGCCGGTTTGCCCGTCGTAAAAAAGATCCGACGCACTCGCAACGAAACAGAAAAGAGAGAGCCAGCAAACGCCTGTGAGGAATGGAAGTCGCCGATACATGGTCTACTCCTTCATGAAGTGCCTTTTCACGGAACCGCTCTAATTTCATGTTACTGAGGGTCCCATTGAAACTCAACCAAAATGATCATCGATCGTAGTCGCGAAACGGGCGCATCAAACAGGCCGCAGCACGCAGTTCATTCGTTTCGTACTTCCTCGATTGAGCACTTGGTAAC
>CAYQMZ010000867.1:0-3410 GCA_964418725.1 uncultured Pirellulaceae bacterium | reverse complement strand
CCGTAGCTCCAATCGGAAATGAACAACGCGCGTTGGAATTTGTGCGGGAACTTGGCATTGGTTCCGAAAGCCACACCCGTTGGTGAACCGGGCCCGATGTCCACAACGCTGCCAAGGCTGTCGGGGTAGTACTTGGGCCATTTGCCAGTACCTGAACGCCAGCCGAACTCCGCGGCGCTGGTGCAGTGATTGACGCGAGTCGGTCGATACCATGGTGTACCGACATCCCATTCCATGTCCGCGTCGTAGCTAAACAACTCGCCCTCGGGATTGAAAGCGATGTCGTACTCGTTTCGAAAACCGGCGCAGAACAATTCGAACTCGGTGCCATTGGGATCGGTGCGAGCAATCCAACCGCCCGGAGCCATCTTGCCTGTGGCATGGCCGCGTGCATCCCACTGTCTGGGTACCAACTGATCTTCGTCCCAGTTACGTGGAATCAAACTCTTCTCTGCATTTGGCTCTTCTGTGTGGTTTCCAGCACAGATATAGATGGACTGCTTGTCAGGTGATAGCACGATGGCGTGCGGGCCATGTTCTCCGCCACCCTTGATCGCACGTAGCAATTGGACGTCGTCAAATTTGTCGTCGCCATCCGTGTCGCGGATGCGGTACAGCCCCATGCCTTTGCCATTGACCATGACATACAAGCTGTTGAAGGCGTACAGCAGTCCTTGAGCGCGTCCGATATCCAAATCGATGGGTTCGACGATGACTTTATCGCCGCTGATGGACGGAGGAGTCACGCGGTAGAGCTTTCCGTACTGGTCTGAAGTAATCAGACGTCCGAAGTCATCTACGGTCAGCGAAACCCACGAGCCCTGCTTTTCGCTGGGGACTGAATAAATCCGCTCGACCTTAAAGCCATCCGCGGCAGAAAAGTCAGACCCGGGCGCCGCTTCGCTGGCAAGATCCACGGCGAAGGCTGAGCTTTGCGTCATCAACAAACAGACAAGACCAAGTTGAAAGATCAACGGAACGACAAGACGTTTCATTCGAGTACCTTACAGGTGGGGAAATATGGCCGGACCGCAGCCCCAGTTATCCGGCAGAGGCGAGTTGCCAATTACAGCAGAAACGAGGCCCCTAGTCTACTTTTTCTGGAGGCCTCTCGAAAGAATGCCACGGGTATGGAAGGCGGTCCGTGGGACACTGGCGATTGCCTCAAAGCCGCTTCAAAACTGAACACATTGGTTCCTGACAGATGGCGTCTAAGTGGTTCTCTTACGTGTGCCTCCGTCGTCTGAATGACGCCAGCGATGGTTCTGACAGTGCAGTGATCAGACTTTCCGTTCGCAGTGCATCGTCGGTTGGCACCCATCGACGGTCGTGAACACGTGTGGCTTGAGTCGGTCGCAAGAGGCAGGGGAGGTGGATCCGATTCGCCGCGGCCCGAAGGGGCTCCGCCTCAGGACATAAGTGCGAGGGTGCTGATGCTGACCTGGCGAAGCCGAATAGGAAGTTCGAACACCAGGCAGCCGCCGCATCCTCGGTCGTACTAACCGTTAGTCGTTGATGTGGAACTCACGGACTAGTTGAGATCGCTAGCGACGTGTGAGGAAACCTTGCACGTACACAGTCTTCGGACATGCAATTGCTGGTTTGGGTGACTGCACTGACAGCATCCCCTCTGCTGTCGCCTCATTTCCTACCCAAACGATATTTCCGTCAAAGTCCACCGTTCGGTTGGTCGATGTAACCGATGCTGCCACGGAGTCCGCGATGCGGCTGCGATAGCAGTTTAGGGGGGAACATTGCACTTTTTGAGGATCGCGCTGTGCGCGTTCCGCGTGACGTTAGTGCTACCCCTAGACTGGTTAATCACAATGAAAACGCTCCGTCGACGATTCGCTTGGTTGAACGTTCTGTGCGCTGTGGCGCTAACAGGCTGCCATACGGCCCAGCCATTCTTTTTGCACGAAGACGGCGACCTGTCGCACTTTTTGAATTCAGCAACAGAGGTCAGTTATCCTGACCTGGCGCAACCGCCTTTGGTCGAGGCTGCCGCAACTCACGCTCCGCTTCACAATGAAAATGTGGACATTCGTGAGCGCTGGAAGATGACGTTAGAGGAAGCGGTTTCGATCGCGATGCAGAACTCTCACGTGATTCGTTCACTGGGTGGTCGTGTGTCGCAGCCGGTCGGCCAATCCGCCGGATCACCGCCGGAAGGACTGACCTTCAACCCAGACTTCTCGTCCACGGCATACGATGTGGCGATTCAGGAAACAGGTAACACGGGTGTCGAGGCCGCGCTTGCCGCTTTCGATACCCAATTGTCGACGCAGTTAACCGTCGATAGAACGGACCGTGAAAACAACATTCGTGAAGACCTTCGCGGCAACCAGTTCTTTCGTGCTGTAACGCAGGGGACAAACGCCAACTACCAAACAGAACTCTCGAAGCGAAGTGTCAGCGGTACACAGTGGTCTTTCAGAAATATCACCACGTACTCCACAGACAACAATCCACAACGGGAACACTTTAGTGATTGGTTGACCAGCTTCGAATTAGAAGCTCGACACCCGTTGTTGCGTGGATCGGGCGTACAAGTGAACCGCGTCCCCATCATGCTGGCTCGAATCAACACGGACATCGCGATCAGTGACTTTGAAATCAACGTTCGTGATTTCGTCTACGAGGTCGAGCAGGCCTACTGGAACCTGTATTTCTACTACCACAACCTGGATGCGGCTCGGACTGGTTTCGACAGCGCTCACGAAACGTGGAAACAGACGAACACTCGATCGGAAACGGGTAAACAGGGCGGTGAAGCAGCTAACGAAGCCCAATCACGTGCTCAGTATTTCGCCTTCAAGAGTCGGCTACAGCAAGCGAAAAGTGACTTGCTGCGACAAGAAGCGAACTTCCGCTACATCCTGGGCCTAACAGCTGCGGACGGCAGATTGATTCAGCCAGTGGATCAGCCAACGCGAGCACGCGTCGAATTCGATTGGAATACGATCCTTGACGAGTCGCTCTACCGCAGAACGGAATTGCGACGTCAGCGTTGGCGAATCAAGCAGAACGAGTTGCAGGTAATCGCAGCCCGTAACCAACTGCTACCACAACTGGATGCCGTGGCCCTGTATCGAATGCTTGGACAAGGTGATGATCTGTTGCGACTTGGCTCTCGTAGCGGTGCCAACTTCCTGGAAGAAGATTCCCTGGCCGCCGACAACCTGTTGGAAGGTGACTACGCAGAGTGGCAGGTGGGATTCCAATTCCAGAAAGCGATCGGCTATCGAGCGGAAATGACGCAAGTTCGCAGTACACAGTTGCAACTTCGACGCTCGCAAAAGCGATTGGAAGACCTCGAGCTGACCGTTACGCATCAACTGTCATCGGCCTACGCTCGTTTGCGTGACAACTACCGAATTGCTCAAACGCAATACAACACGTTGAAGGCG
>CAYQMZ010000866.1:0-3416 GCA_964418725.1 uncultured Pirellulaceae bacterium | reverse complement strand
CCGGTAGGCAGCAGTCTTCGGGACATACGTCGTGGCTTGGGCCATGTGCGCCAAGGCAGAGCCTCACGGGTTCTTCGGCCATTCGCTCCTCTACCAGTTGGCGAATCATGCGAACGAATCTTGGGTCCGTGCCTACGGTGGCAGCGCGTTGCATGTTAATGCTCAACTCGTCACAAAGCTCTTTGGCTTCGTCATCGAGGTCGTACATCACTTCCATGTGATCAGAGATGAACCCGATCGGGATGATGATAACATCCGACAACGGTGACTCTTCGTGTGTTTCCTTGATGTAGTCGCAGACGTCCGGTTCCAACCAAGGCATTTGAGGAGGCCCGCTGCGGCTTTGGTAGACCAGTCGATAAGGGTTGCTGCCAACACCTTCGGCCACCAAGCGGCAGGATTCGGCCAGTTGCCATTCGTACTTGCTGTTTGACGCCATTCCCATCGGGATGCTGTGCGCCGTGAAGACCAGGGGTGTGCTTGCGCGTCGCTCTTCCGGAACGTTTTGAAGGGCTGCTTTGACGTTATCAACCATCGGGTCAACGAATCCCGGATGGTTGTAATAGACACGCAATTTGTCGACGACGGGAACGCCTTCACCGACCACGTCCTGCGCGGCGTAGACGTTTTCGCGATACTGTCGGCATCCGGAGTAGCAACTGAACGCCGACGTCACGAATGCGATGGCTCGTTTGATGCCGTCGTCTTTCATTTGCTGCATCGTATCGGTCAGCATGGGATTCCAGTTACGATTCCCAAAGTAGACCGGCAGCTTTGGCCCGTGTTCGGCCAGCTCACTCTCAAGTGCCGCAATCAGTGCGCGGTTTTGAGCGTTGATCGGACTGACGCCACCATAGTGCTTATAGTGCTCAGCGACTTCCAACATTCGCTCTCGCGGAACATTTCGTCCCCGCAATACATTTTCCAGGAACGGCATCACGTCGTCCGGCCCTTCGGGACCACCAAACGAGACAAAGAGGATTGCGTCGTAACTCATCAAAGATTCCTTGGCGAATGGCTGTGTCGGTGATCCCGCTCAGCATATTTGAATGATTCGTTGTGCGGTGGCTGCATAGATCTAGGACGCAGTTCCGAAGAGCTTTTCCATCACGTCGTCCGTAACGGGGATCGCGTAAGGCGGTTTGTCGATCGGGAAACGACAGAAGGCGACCCGCAACTGCCCCGAGGCAAGGTGTTCGCCTGCCACCGAGAAAACGCAATCGTAGGAGACCGACTTTCCGTCGTCGCAGCGCACCACTACTTCGACGTCGATCAGTTCTTCATATTGGGCTGGGCGTTTGTAGTCGCAGTTGGCGGCCATTTTGGGAAAGCCCAACTTGCCTCTGGCGTCATCAAGCACAACCGACAGCCCACGCGAACGCAAGAATTCGTGCTCAGCCTCTTCCATGTATTTGAAGTAATTGGTGAAGTGAGCGATGCCAGCCATATCCGTTTCGTTGAATTCGACTCGTCGCTGCGTCTTAAACGTAGTTTCCATGCTTTTCCTTGAACGCTTCGCCTGATGGCAACTTCTCATCCAGTTCCGCAATTACACGATAGGCTCTGCCTAAGCTTTGACGACAGTCATTTGTCTGCTTCTGTTCAGCCATGCGAACCGGATGAGCCAGACTCCGTCGGTTCTGTTGCAGATCCGCTTCAATCGACCGAATTTGCTGCCTCTGCGGCGGCAGCCCAGTCTGGCAGAGCTGACTCGAAATGCACCAGCCGACCATCCTCCGGATGGGTGAAAGAGATCCGTTGAGCATGCAGGCACAGCATGTCGTCGTCTACCTCAAGCGTTTGTCGGTCTCCCATTGGCGCGTCACCTCGGTAGAGCGGATCCCCAACGATCGGCATTCCCAAATGTGACAAGTGGATTCGAATCTGATTCGTCCGCCCAGTGATGGGGCGACAGAGGAGCAGCGAGGTCCCGTCGTCTAAATGGCGAATCAACTCGAATTCGGTCAACGACGCCTGTCCGCCCTCGCCCACGTGCCGAGCTCCCGCGTTCGCGGATTTCGGGACAATGGGTGCATCGCACTGAAACGCGGCTTCGTCGGGTTTTCCATGTACGCGAGCCACGTACTGTTTCTTTACTTCGCCCCGCTCGAATTGCATCTGAACCTGTCGAGCGACGTTCTTGGTCCGTGAAAAGACGACAACGCCTGTAGTGTTGGCGTCTAGGCGGTGTGCCATCCGAAGCTTTTGCGGAGCATATACCTGGTCGAGAATGTATCCCAGCGTATTGCGGTTGAATCTGCCGCATGGGTGCATCGGCAGTGGAGCCGGTTTGTCGACGATGACTAGCATCTCATCTTCGAAGAGCAATCGAACATTGCCATTCACGTCGGGTTCGACCGTCTCGCATTCAATGTGTTCGATGCGTTCTCCGGCCCGCACGATCGAGTCCGCTGCTAGAGGAACGTCGTCGCGGACGAAAGACTCATCACTGATCCACTCCAGCCATCGATCCTCTGTCACATGAGGATGCATTGTCTGCAGCATCTTCAGTAGCTCGAATTTGTCGCATCGCTGCGGCACGTTGATTGGTCTACGGTTCTCGTAAGGCACACTGCCAGGTAGCGGCGTCGTTACTTGATCAATCTCCGAATGACGCTGCGTTAACAGGTCGTCTAGCTTCACTGCTGGGGGCCGATAACAGTGCGGACATGTCGTCGGCGGCAGGTAACGGGGAGAAGCCTGATCATCCTTGGAAAGTGTTGCTTGACATCCGAAGCACATGGTCGTGTCGGGTTCTTGCAAGTCGCTGTCCAAGGCAACTCGCGAATCGAACACGAAGCATTCGCCGTCGTAATGCTCGCCGCCGCAGTCTTCAAAGTACTTAAGAATGCCGCCTTCTAATTGGACCACGTCCTTAAAGCCAGCCTGCTCCATCATCGGGCCGGCTTTCTCACAGCGGATTCCACCGGTGCAGAACATGACAACGGTCTTGTCTTTCAGTTCCGGCGATAGTTGCTCGACGGCCTCGGGGAACTCACGAAAGTTGTCGACGCCGATTGCTTTGGCGTTGGCGAAGGTCCCGAGCTCTACTTCATAGTCGTTGCGGACATCTAGCAGCACGAGTTCACGGCCAGCGTCCAACCATTCCTTGAGCTGTTGAGGCGGAAGCTTCGGAGACGGAGCCCCCACCGGGTCGATGCCTGGCACACCGAACGAGATGATTTCGTTTTTCAGCTTTACCAGCATTCGGCGAAACGGAATATCCACGCTGCGACTGCGTTTGATCTCCAGTTCGCCAATCACCGGATCGTCTTGCAGGATCGACAGCAGTTCCTCAACGGGCTCGTCCTCGCCCGCAACGAACATATTGATTCCTTCGGCACTGAGCAAAATCGTGCCCCGCATGTGGCGATTCCGGCAGAACTCACGAAGCTCTCTTCGCCGGCGACCTAGGT
>CAYQMZ010000865.1:530-3418 GCA_964418725.1 uncultured Pirellulaceae bacterium | reverse complement strand
GTTTCTGACGAATTGCAGCAGCTGTACATCAACCAGCAAATGGAGTCGACGGAAGACGACAATGAAGTCATTCGCCGTGTGGTGCTGATCGCATTGAAGTCGCCTCGGTTTTTGTATCCAGCCTTGGATGCCGACCGCTCAAAGTCACGACGAGCAGCGAACCGGCTGGCACTGGTGCTGTACGACTCGCTACCAACCGATCAGTGGTTGCTTGATGACGCAAAGTACAACCAACTGGATCAGCCGTATCAGGTTCGCGACGCCGCGAATCGGATGGTCAATGACTGGCGAGTGCGAGGAAAGACGCGGAAGATGCTCTACAATTGGCTGAACCTTGAGCACATCGACGAAATCACGAAAGACGAAGAGCGTTTCCCTGAGTTCGATTCGGAATTAGTCAGCGATCTTCGAGCATCGTTGGATCAGTTCTTGGACAGTACGGTCTGGAGTGAAGAAAGTGACTTTCGAGATTTCCTGCGAGCAGATCACTCGTTTACCAGTTCTAAGATTGGCGAGTTTTATGGCGATGCTTGGAAGCCGTCGCAGGGCACATCGAAAATCATCAAGACCGGCAACGACCCTGCGATTCGATTTGGAGTGCTATCGCATCCGTACCTGATGAGCGGTCTGGCGTATCGCGATTCGACATCGCCCATTCATCGAGGCGTATTCCTGATGCGTTACCTATTGGGGCGGACGCTGCGGCCACCCAATGAAGCATTCACGCCGCTTAGCCCGACGCTGCATCCGGATTTAACGACTCGAGAACGCGTATCGCTTCAGACCAGTCCGGAAAGCTGTCAGGTCTGTCACATTAAGATCAACGGATTAGGCTTCGCGCTGGAGAAGTTTGATGCGGTTGGGCGATATCAGGAGAAGGAATTAGGGCGTGCGATTGATGCGTCCGGCCGGTACACTACCAGGAATGGTGAAACCGTCGAATTCGCCGGGCCACGGGAACTTGCAGATTTCCTGGCAGACAGTGATGACGCAAAGCGTGCGTTTGTCGTTCGAGCATTTCAACACTTCGTCAAACAACCGTTGGCTGCCTACGGTGTTGAAACGGAAGACAAACTGTTGAAGACCTTCGAGCAGCATGGCTACAGCGTACGGAACCTGCTGAAGGAAATTGCCGTCATCGCGGCAACACAGACAGAGACTACAGTGGCGTCGAACTGAGGTTCGTACGTCGATCTGGAAGAGGTGAGTTATGGGCAACGTAACGCGTCGTAATTTTCTAAAGGATGCTGGCGTCAGTTTGGCGGCAGCGAACTTGGCCTATCATCTTCCAAGTCTAGCGCACGCATCTGTGCCGACCGTTGGAAAACGCAAGCAGCGATTGATCTTCGTCTTCAGCCCCAACGGCGTTATCCCCAAACACTTCTGGCCGGACGTGTTGGGGGACGAGTTTGAGTTGAAACGCATTCTGGAGCCATTGTGCGAATTCAAGGATCGCATGATGACAATGCACGGAGTCAACAACCGAATCAAAGGTGACGGTGACGGTCACATGCGCGGCATCGGTTGCTTGCTCACCGGAATCGAACTGTTCCCAGGAGACATTCAAGGTGGCTCGGATACGCCCGCTGGGTGGTCCAAGGGAATCTCCGTCGATCAATTCATCAAGAATCAATTCCAGGCGAATGCGGAGACCCAAACACGATTCGGATCGTTGGAATTCGGCGTGATGGTGCCCGAGCGTGCCGATACGTGGACGCGCATGTCATACGCCGGCCCAAATCAGCCCGTTGCGCCGATCGATGATCCGTATCAAATGTTCGACAAGCTTTATGGGCAACGCCGTAACCGTGCCCTGTTGGCCAGCGTGCTGGACGACTTGGGGGATGATTTCGCAAAGATTGAGCGGATGGTCAGTGCCGAAGATCGACAGCTGCTGCAAGAACATGTCTCGATGGTCCGCGAGGTCGAAAAGGAGTTGCAGAAGGAACTTGTCTTCGATCAGAAGTCAGCGGACGTTGGCCACGCGGTTCCCCAACTGCCGCCAAACGTCGAAGACAAAAACGACAATATGCCCCAAGTGACGCGAATGCAAATCGAGTTGCTGGTCAACAGTATGGCTGCTGATTTTGCTCGTGTAGCGACGTTCCAAATCACGAACAGCGTCGGCCAACCTAAAATGCGATGGTTGGGAATTGACCGTGGCCACCATCAGATCTCGCACGAGCCCGATTCCAATAAGGCTGCCTACGAAGAGTTGATCAAGATCAACACGTGGTACTGCGAGCAAGTCGCCCACTTGGCAAAGCGGCTGGATGAAACGCCCGAACCAGGTGGCGAAGGCACGATGCTGGACAACACAACGATCGTTTGGACTAACGAGTTGGGCAAAGGGAACTCGCATACCAGGAACAACATTCCATTCGTCTTGGTCGGCGGCGGATTAGGCTGGAAGATGGGGCGGGCACTGGACTTTGAAGGTGTGCCGCACAACCGATTGCTAATGAGTTTCTGCGAGGCGATGGGATCGCCACGTGAGTCGTTTGGTAATCCGGCCTTCTGCTCGAACGGTGTCCTGTCCGGTCTGACATAGAAGCAGATCAAACTGCTTGCTGTCCAAGCAATTGCAGTGCCGTTAACCTGACGATAGGTTCAGGTCGTAGACATCTACGACGCCGAACTGTTTCTCCGCGTCTTTGTGTTGTTTGTCGGCAGCAGCCAAATACAGCCGCTTGCCATCGTGCGAGAAAACGGCTTTCGTTACTCGAGTCTCAGTCTTGAACGAGTGAATGAGGTCGGATGTTCGTAAGTCGAATAATCCGACATTCCAGGAACCGCCACGCAATCGCCCGGCCATGGCAAAGTGGTGACCATCGGGGTGAAACGCCAACGTTTCCATCAGCCCTTCACCCATTTGCGCGTCCTTCGAT
>CAYQMZ010000865.1:0-520 GCA_964418725.1 uncultured Pirellulaceae bacterium | reverse complement strand
CTTCGATTGAGTCTTGGGTTTCGGCGTATCTGCGTCGACGTTAGCCAAGTCGAAGCATTGCCAACGCTGCTTCCCATTGCCAGCCATTGGGTCTCGCATCGGGCCCATGCCAGCGACGATCAGTTCATCGTTGCTTGCGAATGCGGCGGCGTAGATTCCACCGATCTGGCAGTGGCTTTTGATGATCCCAAACCCGGTGAAGTCTGGGGTGTTCCAGTTGGCACGCTGTTGGTTGTCGAGATTCCAAACGCCCACGTCACCCATCAAGTTTCCGGCACCAATAAGACTTCCGTCATCACTGACTGCGACGGCTTGCACGGGCGGCAAGTGTACGAATTCGTGCAACTGCAAGCCGGACAGCGCGTCGTAAACTTTGACCGTTGCTTCTTCGGCTGGCATGGGGCGGTAGTCGTATGATCCGGCAAGGTACTGGCCACTCACGCTGGCAATGATTGGAGCGTTCTTTGCTTTGGCCATATCCCATGACCAAAACGAATGCGCTTGTACCTGATGAATCACC
>CAYQMZ010000864.1:0-3426 GCA_964418725.1 uncultured Pirellulaceae bacterium | reverse complement strand
CGCCCATTGCCGGATTGGATTTTATTTCTTCTGCGGGGCAGATCGTTCCGGTACCTTCATCGAACTCTGATGTTGGTTCGTTTTGGGCTGATCCTTTCGCGTTCTTTCTATCGAACGTACCAAATCAGGTGACCTACGGTAATTTGGGAACCGTAGTCACGTTGGAAGCAGGTACGACAACACAACTGTCCGTTGGCGTTCTACCGGATAACGATGTAGGAGCGGCCTGGGGGAAGGGGGCAAAGGCAGTCCAGATCCCATTGGCCGCCGTTGATATTGGTGAAGGTGGCGCGTTAGTCGGTTCCTTTGCGAGGGAAGGCGGCCCGCTTTCAATCACGGCGTTAGGTAGAGACTTCGACATCACGTCGTTCGATTTTCAGTCTTCTGTCGAGGCTCTAACTCCGTTTGATGTTGGACCAGCGCCTTTCGATCTCTTGCAGTCCAACACACCGAATCAGATTTCGCTGTCCACTGAATCCGGCGTCCCGTTATCAATCCTGGAGAACACCACGGTCACACTGCCGGTTGGGTTGTCGCCTGGTATCGGTGATGTATTGGCTCACTTTCAGGAAGACGGCATTTCGACGCCGTTGCAGTTAGTTTCAAGCGAGTACGGCAACATCTCAAACGACTTCGTGCTTCCGCCAGTTATACAACGCGATGACTTACCAATTCCAGGTCCAGTGGATCCACCGGTGATAAATCCTCCTACAAGCCCGCCAGTCACAGAACCGCCCAGCAATCCGCCCATCGCAAACCCGCCTGAGCTAGACAATGATGACAACCTTCTTGGTGGAGGAGGAGCAATGAATCCTATCGACGTGCCAGGCGTCGACCTCCCTGGAAGCGGAGGTTCGGGTGGGCCGTCTGCCGTTCCCGAACCAACATCGTTGATGGTGTGGATGACCTTAGGCGTCATGGTGGTGTTCCAGCGCTGGAGGACTAACAACTTCCAACAACGCGAAGGCGGGTAGTCCCCGCAAACTAGCCCTGTGAGTTTGCGAATGAGGCATTCGTAACGTAGTGTCTAACTGCAGCCGTCACGCTGCTGTTCCTTTCAAATCCATGACACTCGTCAGACAAAGGCAAACCGATCGTGAGGTCGGGGCGCAAAGCTATGGGTCTCCGATTCGCGGAGATCGCCAAGCCGCCACCGCGAGCCGACTCTGCATGCAGGGGCTCCAATGTCGCTTCTTGGGCACGTAACGCACCTTGAGAATCAGCTTAATGAAACGAAGGTTAGCCTCGAACGTGCAATTTCTGAGCTGAAAACAGCCGAAAAGCGGGTTGTTCGCTGTGATCGACTGGCCATGTTGGGACAGATGACCAGCGGCGTTGTTCACGATCTGAATAACGCTCTCTCACCCGTGCTTGCCGCCGCGGAACTGCTGCGACCCACGGACTTTGTGGCCGAGCAACGCGATGCGTTGACGCTCATCCGTGCAGGCGCGAACCACGCCAGCCACGTGCTCCAACAACTGCAGTACTTCTATCGCGCCGATATGTCAGAAGCCGCTTCGGAGCGCCTGTCGATTGCGGAAGTGGTCCAGCAAGCTGTTCAGTTGACTCGGTTTCGGTGGCGTGATGAAGCTTTGAGGAATGGCATCGTCATTGAGCTCCAAACAGCGATCCCAGATGACTGCTTTGTCAGTGGCAACCGAACGGAACTCGTGCAGGTATTTACGAACTTGATTCTGAATGCCAGTCAATCGATGCCAAGCGGAGGCTGCATTCGAATACTGGCTTCCAGTACGCAGGACGCCGTAAGCGTTGTTGTCTCGGACGAAGGCACTGGGATGTCGTCTAATGAAATAGCGAACTGCTTTAAGCCATTCTTCACAACCAAACGTGAAGGCTCCGGGTTGGGACTTAGCATTTGTCATGACACCGTTGTGCGGCTTGGTGGTTCGATTGATGTTGTGCCCAGTGCGTCTGGAGGTTGTCAGTTCACCGTGCGTATTCCTTTGCCCAGTGCCTTACCGGTGAAGCAGACACTGGGCGAAACTGGTCGCAAGCGGCGAGTACTGTTGATCGATGACGACGAACTAGTACGCCAATCATTGGCCATATTGCTCGAGACACTTGGCTGTTCGGTGCAATCAACAAACGAAGTCGAGCGTGGGCTACAAGCTGCCGAAGAGAATCGGTACGAGCTTGTGTTGGTCGACTTCGGTGTTCATTCGGCATCGGGAGGAAGAGCCGTTTCGAAGTTGAGGCAATCGCTACCGAACGTCCCGGTGGTGGTGATCTCGGGCTGGTCGGAATCGGCTATCCAAGGAGATCTGCGCGACGCGCAGGAGCCCGATTTGATTTTGGAAAAGCCCGTGCGACTAGGGCGGCTTCGAAAGTGCTTGAAGCGTTTTGATCTGTACGACGATCGCGACGAAGAGCTACGTCGGTGACTCCACAAAAAGACCCTCGTTCAAACTGTGCTTTGAACGAGGGCCAAATATCTTTACGACTGTTCGAAGATGTTAGCTGAAGAAGTTCTCGCCAAACAGATTCAGCTCAGGACCGGTTTCGACTTCGATGTCGCCGTGAACGGTTGTCTTGCAGCTAAGACGCATCGTCTCCTCGTAACCGACGAATGCCATCGCCGGCAGTGGATCAAAGGCCAGCGGTGCCATGGGGGTGGGGACAGGGTACTTGAGCCGAGCGCTCTCGCCTGCACCCATCTTGTTCGTGTTTTCCATACCTTTGGTCACCAGCACCCGGCATGTTCCGCATTGGCCCCAGCCCTTGCAGTTCATGAACTTATTGACGCTCGCCCCGATGCCATTCACGCCCTGGTGGACGTTGATTCCCGCCTTGATGGCTTCTTGCCGCAGATTGGCTCCCTCAGGAACTTCGATTTCTTTGTTCTCTTTGACAAACTTGACTACCGGCATGAATCTGGATCCCAATGGTCCGAATGTGCAAAATACCTCACCAACGGTACTTACGTACCGCAATCCGTCCGCCTAATCTAACACTCGATGTGATGATGGGGAACCGCAACTCCGATACAGAACTATGGACTGCAGCTGGCGGTAATCCAGCGGGAATAGTGGAGAAATGGTGATGGCCGAACGGTCCAAATATCAGCAGAAAATCATTAAGAACTACTACGAGAACCGTGAAGCGATCTCGTTACAGCGTGTCCAAGAGCTTGTCACGGAGTTGTACCTGGCAGAGGGGAAGAAGCGAGCAAAGCTGTGGAACTCCCTCCCCGCCCATTTGGAGAAGTTGGGCGTGAAGCCGGACGAAATCGAAAAGGTCGTGGCCCAGGAAAATCCCGAGCTAGTTGCGAAGCTGGTACAGCGTCTAATGGGTAAGTAGATCTGCCCAATGAGTGCGTTCAGTTCGGCCACTCGCGGCCACCGGCCCACGATTAGCTGAAGGGTACCCGGCTTAGCTCCTGAAGAAGACCGTGTGCCACAAGCAGGC
>CAYQMZ010000863.1:0-3445 GCA_964418725.1 uncultured Pirellulaceae bacterium | reverse complement strand
CGATGCGGACACGCTCGGGGAACGCAAGGATCAGTTGCTAAGGATGACGCGACTGATTGACTTTCGTGATCGACCGATGAAACAGCTATCGGGTGGAATGAAGCAGAAGCTCGGCTTGATTTGCACTCTGATTCATCAGCCGGAGTTAGTTTTGCTGGATGAGCCAACAACGGGCGTCGATCCCGTTTCGCGTCGTGACTTTTGGGCGATCCTGGCGCAGCTGGTGGACGAATCGGGGATGTCCGTGATCGTGTCCACGGCCTACATGGACGAGGCTGCCTACATGAACCGGATGGCGCTGCTCATGGACGGTGAAGTTGTTTCTCAAGGACGCGAGACAGACATCGTATCGCTGGTCCCTGGCCGCGTTTTGTCAGCGTCTGCGGGCAACGCTCTGTCTGTGGCTGATTCGCTTCGGCCCAAGTTTCCGAGTGTGGAAACCTGGGGCAACGTTGTACGTCTCTTCTCAGACGAGGTGTCGTTGGAAACTAGCCGAACGTTGTTGTGTGCAACAGCCAAATGCAATCCGGACGATGTGGTTCAACAGACACCCCGTCTAGAGGACGTATTGGCGTACCTATTGTCGAAAGACGCTGACGCGCCTGGCGTTGAGAATGAGGTTTTCAGTAAAGAGATTCTCGGTGAATCCGAACCTACTCGTAACGTGAGTGTTCTAGCGCCGAACGTGCGTGGAAAGGTTGATTGTGCGCTGTCGGCAGCTCCTGGCCAGCCAATTCAGGCACGCGATCTCGTGCGGGATTTCGGCGATTTTCGAGCCGTTGATCACGTCAGCCTGAACGTTGCCGATGGACAGATATTCGGACTTCTAGGCGCGAATGGAGCAGGCAAGACGACGGTCATCAAAATGCTTACGGGCCTCTTGCCGCCGACGTCGGGCTTCGGCAGTGTGGCCGGCGTTGATATGGGAAAGCACAACGGTCAAGGCATCAAGGAACGGATTGGCTACATGTCTCAATCGTTCTCGCTGTACACGGATCTGCGAGCGATCGAGAATCTTGAGTTCTACGCCGGGGTGTACGGGCTCTTTCCGCGAGCTCGTAGGAAGCGAATTCCTGAAGTCCTGCGCATGATCGGAATGGAAGGTTACGAACGACGGATGACAGCTGACTTGCCGATGGGGATTCGGCAACGGCTTGCGCTAGGTTGCGCGCTGGTGCACAAACCGCGAGTCATCTTTCTAGACGAGCCAACATCGGGGGTTGATGTACTGGGGCGTCGTCAGTTCTGGGACATTCTGGTCCGCCTGGCTCGGGAAGACGGCGTGGCGATCCTGGTGACTACCCACTACATGAGCGAAGCAGAGCATTGCGACGACTTGGCGTTGATGTACGCAGGTCGAGTCATCGCCAAGGGAACGCCGCTGCAATTGCGAGAAACACTCGAGGCGGATGTCGGCGTACCGATGTCAGTCGTGACCAGTGACCCATTACGAGCGCTAAAGCTCGCGAAGGCGAATGGTTTTGAGAGGGCTGCACTGTTTGGCAAAAGCCTGCGGGTGCTGAGTTTGCAGCCGGAGCAGGACGCGAGGTGTCTGCGGGAACTGATGGATGCTGAACAAGTCCAAGTGCTCGAAACACAAACCAGCAGGGCAACGATGGAAGACGTATTTGTGAGCACGGTCTTGGCGCAGGATCAGCTTTAGATCAACGACCGTCTCGAAACGCGATAACGCAATTCCGTCAAGGGTAAGGAGTGAATTGGTCATGAACGTGCAGCGGGTAACCAACCTTGCGATCAAGGAGATTCGAGAAATCACACGCGACCGATTGCTGTTCTCCCTGGCGTTTATCGTGCCACCAATCATCATGCTGGTCATTGGGTTTGGGATTTCGACAGATGTGAAGGACATTCCGTTTGTCATCTTGGATTACGATCGGTCAATGATGAGCCGCGAACTGGCTCACAAGTTCCGTGACTCTCGGTATTTCGACTACAAAGGCCACGTTGCCCGAGAGCAAGATATTCTGCGCCTGATTACGGACACCAAGGCCCGAGCGGCTATCGTGATTCCGTCTCGATTTCATGAGCTGTTGGAGTCAGGTCGGTCCGCCAAGGTCCAGACAATTATTGACGGCAGCATTCCTTCGCAGGCTGAGACGGTTACCGGATACGCGTCATCCGTGATCGCGGACTTCAGTGCAAAACGGGTGGCTGAGTATCTGGCAAAGAAGGGCGGCGGGACTGGAGTCGTCAGACAAAGACTTGAGCCAATCGAATTGAACGCTCGATTTCTCTACAACGAAGCCATGACAAGTCGCTGGGCGGTGGGCCCGGCTTCGATCATGACGGTGCTTGCGTTCGTGCCTCCAATTCTGGCATCCGTTGGCGTCGTGCGTGAAAAGGAAAGTGGCTCGATGGACAACGTTTACTCTTCAACACTGCGACGCGAAGAGTTCGTGCTGGGCAAAATAATTCCCTACGTCCTGCTTGCTTCGATCAATTTCTTCATTCTCAGGGCCGTTGCGATTATGGTCTTTCAGGTCCCGTTTCGTGGTTCGCCGTGGTTGTTTGCATTGATTGGAGTGCTCTACGTCACTTGCACCACCATGATGGGCATGGCGATATCGTTCTTCACTGGCTCGCAGATTGCTGCCGTTCTATTAACCGTTCTCTTGACGCTGATTCCAACGCTTCAATATTCCGGGATGCTCGTTCCGTTGTCGTCGCTATCGGAGTCTGGATACGTTCAGGCTCGCATGCTGCCCGGTTGCTACTTTTACGAGGCCATTCAGGCTTCGTTCTTGAAGGGCGTGGGCCTGAGTGCCGTTTGGCATTCGATCGTTGCACTGTCAGCCTACGCTGTTGTGTTGTTCGTGTTCTGCAGTTTGAAATTCACGAAGAGGCCCAGGTCATGAGTGGGCATCATACTCACGTCTCAGCCATGATTCTTTGGCTCTGGAGGGTCGCGGTCATATGCCGTAAGGAGTTCGTGCAGTTCTTCCGAAACTGGGTGCTGGCGCTGTTCATGCTAAACGCTGTCACCTTTATGGCCTATAACACGGCGAATTCGATAAGCCACGAGCTGAAGAATGCGCAACTAGTAGTCGTAGATCATGATCGCAGTGGTGCGTCTCGAGAATTGATTCATCGGTTTCGCAAGCCGCAATTTAGCCTGGTGGGGCAGGTGAACGCCGCGAGCGAAAGCATGGCGATGCTCGACAATGGTTCTGCGACCGTGGTTCTGGATATACCGCCAAAATTCGAACAAGATCTTCGCGAGGGCCGCACGACTCAATTGCAAATGCAGTTGGACGGAGCTGATTCAACCCGAGCCTATTTGACCGCGTCCTATTCGTCGAACATTGTTTCCAGGTTTGGCCAAGAGTCAGTATCGCTGAGCCTAGGCACCGATCATGTACCGTTGGTCGAGAACGAAGTGCGTGTGTGGTTCAGTCCCAACCATGAAGAGAAACTGTTCACGTCG
>CAYQMZ010000862.1:0-3452 GCA_964418725.1 uncultured Pirellulaceae bacterium | reverse complement strand
CTGCCCATCTCGCTGAACTTTGGAATGGTCAATGCGACGTTCGCGGACGGTGATGTCGACGGAGATGGGATCGTCGGCTTCACGGACTTCCTGATCATCGCAGAGAACTTTGGGAAGTAAAGGGTTCACAAATGGTTGCGCAGTTTGCAGCGGAGACAGTTGCTGGTCACATTAGCCAAGAGACCAACGGTGTGTCACAAGTGGCTAATGTCGAGATCAAGAAGCTCATTCAGAAATCACTTGATTGGCTGAAGACGGGTTGGATAGGAGACTTCCCGCACTGCATGAACGACGGCCGTGAATGATACAAACTCCCTACGACTTTGAGAGTCGTAGTCTGGCTCCCCAGCAGACCGAGCTGTGCCAAATCTCATCCCGTTGTGCCAGATTCTCGGCACAATCGCTGATCGACTCAAGCGATGGAACAGAACATGACGGAGCATTTTGCAACCTAACTGGGAGTTCCGTTACAACGTTGGACGGGTTGCTCCAGAACGCCGTGAGATCTTCGCTTGGATTTCGTCCTGAGTATTTGACGGCCGTCACAAGTGTTTCGTCCAAGGTCACGGCGTTTGCTTGACCTAAAACTCCAAGGGTTACTTAATCTGGTCGATTCGAAAGGAAGAAGCCAAAGGGAGCAGCGCTACCGACCGTCGACAGCACCGTCGTGTTTCGGTTGTTCATGGATTTGCTCTGCTTTCAACACACGGAATCTTCTATGGGCCGGGCGACTGAAAGTCTGTTCAACTGAGAACCATGGAACGCTTTGCACGGACTTGCTCCCCCCCATTTTTCCCCTCACTAATTCAGAAAAAACGTTCTCAAACCATGCAGAGTAGAAACTAGCGTAAAATCAGAGTTGCTAAGAACTCTCGTAAGCTATGTAGCGGCTTTTGGGGAGCACTCCAGAGCTACTTTCCGAATCGATTTTCCATCCACGAGTTCCATTTGCGGATGACATTCAGTCGATCCGGTAATGGCTCGCCCGTGCGGACATCAACAATGCCGCCACGAGCACCAGGCGGGGGTGTCTCATAGAAGCCGCACCAGCCGAAGCCGATGACCTGTGGATGGTCGGCTCCCATATGCATCAACCCAGAATACACTTCCTCGAACTCTCGAATGTCTCTGGCTTGATAGCCACTTCGCTGCGTCCCCGGTGTGAAAACGCAAGCGCCGGTATCGGCCAAGTGAATCGGACCGCCCCAATGCCTCGTCGCGTCTTCGAGAACGCCATAAACTGTACGTGGTGGGCCCATCACGTTCACAGAGAGAACGTCCACGTACTTGCTCATAATCGAGATGGCATAAGGAGGCAGCGGCTGTAGATGAAGTGTGTTCCGATCGCCAAGGATTAGGTGATTGGTGTCGTAACGCCGTACTGCTTCGTGATATGTCTTGTACCATTTCTCGCAGATTAGCTTCATGAAGGCTGCTTTATCCGCCAGTAGACGGCGACGAGATATGTAGCCTCGCAAAGGGTCGTCCAAAGACAGGATATCAACCCAGGTCTTAATCGGGACACCATATGTCTCACGCCAGCGGTCGATACTTCCGTACACGCGCCGCATCAACTGCATCCAAACTCTTCGTCCCTCGCTGTTCGCGCGAACTGAACTCTTAATCCAGAAATCGAAGCTCTCAACCTGCGGGTGCCACGGTGGATTGTGACAAAAGTGGTAGCCAATCAGATTACGGTCGTCGCGCAGCGGAACGCAAACCTCACGGCAGCGTGCATCAACTGCTTTTTCGAAGTCCTGCGAGAACACGTCCGGAAGATTTCGCCCGGCCATGTATTGACGAGGATACTCGAGGAAGATCGTGAACGGGAAATCTAACTTCGAGTAGTGGTCGGCCGGCCATTCCTTGGTTCGCGTCCCTCGCTTCGCCCGAGTGGGTTCGTCGGAGATCGTTGCTGGGTCGATCGCGGACGGACCAATCGATGGTGGAAGGTAATTGAATCCCCATTCGCGCACGCGATCCCGAACGGAGGTTCGCCACGCGAGTCGATCTTTGTATTTCTTTCGTACTGTCCAGGGCATATGGCTGCCGTCGCCGTAGTGATTCACGCCTCGCATAAAGAACGGATTGCCCGCGGGATCGAGCAAGCACCACTTTTCGTCACGCTGAGCGAGATGAAAGAAGCCGTTTGGTTGGCTGCTACCTTCCGCCGCGAAAACGGCAGTGTTTTTGCGACCCAGCATTCGCAGGGCGGCCATACTTGCCAGCGAGATTCCTGCCTGACGCCGTGTGGTGGTGAGCTGAGTCTGCATCTTTGTATTCTCGTCTATTCCGTAGGGTAATGCCGCCTCTCAAATCAATTCAACGCTTGGGCAAGATTCACTCGCCCTCGCGTATGAGCTTCAACGACGTCTAGCTTTTGAGTGGACTGTTCTTCGACCGCTTGTTCAAGCACGAGTAATGGATGGATGTCTTGTGCTGCGAGAAAACGCAGTACGCCCACGTAATTGATATCTCCCTGCATTGCGAACGCCTCATTCCAAACGCCTGAATTAGATTGCCGTAAGTGCAGTTCGACGATTCGATTATGGTAGTGCTTGAGAGCATCGAAGACGGCGACTTCGGAATCACCGCAGCCGCGGAATACCCAGTGGGAATCGAGACAGAACTTGACGTTTTCTGGGGCGGTTGCTGTCAGCATATGGTGAAACTCACGTCCACCTTGTCTCAACTCCGCATCGTGGTTGTGATACGCGAGCGTCAAGCCACGTTTCCGTAGCTCCGCACCCAAACGATCCAACGACCGCGCCTGAAATCGCAGTTGCCTGTCCGACTTGTCCTCGTTTCCGCCCCAACGAATTGGCGATGGGTTGGTGACCACGATCTTTGCACCAAGCTTACTGGCTGCTGAGGCCAGGCCAATCACGGTCTCAATGCTTTGGTCCGCCTTGCTTTCGTCATGTAACACGCTGTTCACATAGATCGAACGCATTTCAAGTCCGTGTTTCTGCAGTCGAGCCGCTAGTCCTGGCAGTTCTTGGTGACTTTCGATGATCGGTTCGTAGCCACGAATCCCTGTGTTGGCGATCTTTTCAAGTAACGCATCGGTATGCCGCGCGTACTCTTGGCCTGACCGCTTTGCAAACGTCTTCCACGGATAGGTGTTGGTTGCCAGGTACGGTTGGTTTGTGCTCTTGTCAGCTCTCAGGGTGGAACTGACGCCAGCAGAAGCTGCCAAAGCGCCCATCAAGCGAATTGCACTACGCCGATTGAGTGGTTGATCGTTGTTCATGTTACTCTTATTCACGTGGTAACTTGTTTCCGTGGCAGCTCTCGCCGTCCAGTCGGCTTAGCTGATTAGTTTGACTCTTGGACGTGAGGCAGATCTTCGACGCGATGTGGGGCGATGCTTTGGGGAGGGTGATCAGGATCAATTCTCTCGCCTTCCCAACACCAGCCGTCAGGCTTGCGTTCCAATACTCTCGACTTCG
>CAYQMZ010000861.1:0-3457 GCA_964418725.1 uncultured Pirellulaceae bacterium | reverse complement strand
CGTTTCATTTTCGATGCTGTTCGCGATTTTCGATCTTCGCATCCCCGAACCGCGGCAGGGCTGGATGAAGCGTGGGTTCCTGCTGCTTGCCTCGGTCGCGCTGATTCTGTTGGGCTGCGTACCATTGTTTCGCATGTCGGCACTGTACCGCGAACGACGGACAGCGATGCCTCAAGTCGTCCGCTTTCAAGAGTCGTGGGAAGCGATCTTCTTTTACGCGCAATCGGCAGACTTCGAGCCAGTGTCGGAACTGCCGCCCAACTGGCCGGTGAAGTCTGTTGCTGATACTAGGGCACCGATTGGAAAGCTGCTTTTAAAGCCAGGGCGTTATCCCGGACTTGTGGTGCACGAACCGTTCGCAGACTGGAGCGGCTATGAGTATTTGGAGTTCGATGTCCTGCGCGAAGCTGACACTCCGCGAAGATTCATCTTGCGCATCCACGACAAGTTTCACGACAATCGGACAGCAGATCGATTTCGACAAACGATAGATATCCAACCCGGGTTTCAGTCGATTCGCATTCCACTCGACGAGATCGAGACCGGCCCGATGCTGCGAAAAACCCACCTCCGTTATATCGCCGGGTTGACGTTCTTCACCGTCGACCTTGCCGAACCAGAGACGATTTACGTGGGAAACATGCGTCTTTCCCGCTAATCCCCATCTCGCCACCACGCGGCACCCGGTTTGCGTCTTGGTAACGCACGGCACACATCGCTGGACGACAAATGGGGGTTGTTATGAAACGTTTCGTTGCCACAAACTTTGCTTTGCTTTTGGTTTCTTTTGCATTCGTTGGTACAAGCCACGCGGGCAGTCCACTGGGCGGCCCAGGATTCGGGCCAGAACGACCGCTGATCGTAACACCAGCGATCCAGGCTACAGGTTGGGCTCGCAACACGCTGATGGACCCAGTCGAATATGCCCACACCAAAGCAACCGACATTCGCCTGCGACCAAACCGATTCTTACACTTCTACGGCAACACAGTTCGCTTTTTCTATTACTCGCGACTGGCTCGGCAGGGCTGCCACCCTTGCATGATGCTACACGCGGGTACGCCAGTAGAAGCTTCCGATAGCATCCACGTAATCGACGACGCGGCGGAACTCAACGAGTCGCCTGAAGTCCTCAACCAGCAATCAACTGAAGGCCCGGCCACCGAGGTTATGGAAGAGAATCACCTGGAAGAGGAAGAGTTGGAAGTCGTAACCAACGATGGGTTCGAATTCGTTGCTGAAGACAGCTCGATCACAGTCGTGAGTGTTTCGCCCGAGCCCAACGAACAGTAGACCCAACCTACGCATACTTACAAATCCACGGTCGACAACATCGGCCGTTACGAGCCAGCGGAAACGCTGGCTTTTTTCGTGCCTTGACAGTTGGCGTTGGCTTGCAACACGATGTTACTCTCCTGCCGCGAATACCAGTCTTCGAGTGCGGCACGTTGTATTACAAGTAGCGTCACACCACTGCACGCCGCGGACTTACACCATGCGACTTCAACTCACACTTGCAGCAACTGTGTTGTGTCTCCTTTCTATGCCAAGCATTGGTGAGGAGCCAAGCACCAAGCCGCGTGTCATTGTCACGACGGACATCAACAACGGATCCGGAGATCCGGACGACCGCCAATCGCTTTGCCATTTGATGTGGTATGCGAATGACTTGGACATCCGTCTGATCGTTCCGGATCGATTCAAAGACAGCGCAACAGACGCCTGCAATCTAGTCTTAGCTGCGTACGAAAAAGACTTCAATCGTACGGGCACTCGCTTTCGCCAGCTTGGCTATCCAAAGCCAGACGAACTGCGCAGCAAGACGCTTGTTCAGTCACGCCGGTCGGCAATCCAGCGAGTTATCGCAGAAGCAAAACGCGACGATCCAAGGACGCTTTGGGTATTGGCCTGGGGGTCACTCGACTTCATCGGCAGCGTGCTCAAGCAAGATGCCTCGGTGGGAAAGAAGATTCGTCTACTGTCAATCGGCACCTATTTGCGTGCGAACGAGAGCGGTGGCGACGGCACAATGCGAAATTGGAATGGGCATGGTCGACAACCCATATTCGATAACTTCCCGGACCTGTGGTGGCTCGAAATAGATTGGACGTACAACGGCATGTTTCCCGGTGCACAATCCGTTCGCATCAAGAACGATCTGGCTCACTACGGAGGGAACCTTGGCCGACATATCAAAGATGTGATCGCGACCGTCAGCTGGGCTGATAACTTTCGGGCCGGAGACACTCCCACAGTTCTGTATATGATCGACCCCGATCATGAATTGGACGATCCGACTAAAGCCAGTTGGGCAGGCCGCTTTGTTCGTCCGTTCCCTAACGACCGCGCCAAATACTGGATAGGAGTCACCGGCGGCCACGAATGGAATTTTGCGAACCCAACCGAAACCTGGGCGAATGCAAGTCTGGTCTACCAAGCTCGGGCAAAGACTTTGGCCGATGAGCGACCAGAAATGTACGAGCAACTGCTCGCACGCGTGAAGTCACTCTACGGTACAGAAGACCTCGAACCGTATGAGCACAACGATCCGAATCTACCGAGGTACGATCCCGCAACACCACTGGTGATCCAGGCCGAAGACGCCGAACGCATGGGCGACCATCAGTTGCTAAAGGATGAGCAGTCAGGCGAACGATACCTCGATTTACAGAATAGCGGGGCGATCGTTTGGCGTTTTGTCTACGAAGGTCGACCTAAGAAATTCGAAGCGACGCTTCGCTATCGCGCACCGAGCGGAGCGAAAAAACAAACGTTGTTTGTGAACTCCGCAAACCTGGGCGATGTGGTTTTCTCAGGTAATGGTGACGAATGGCAGAGTTACAAGTTTTCAGTCTACTTGGAACATGGCCCCAACAGCGTCGTCATACGGGCTAGAGAAAGTGGCCAGCAGATCGATTCGCTAACGATCAGTCGCGGAGAGTAGGGGTTGAGGTGAGTGATTGGTTGTGGTGAGTGATTGGTTGCGCTAGGTGCCTAAGAAGCGCGTTGCAACAAGTGACGCAATGCTGTGCCAAACAGTCAATGCCAAGCCATTAAACAATTCACCCTCCCTTTCCGAGTTTTGCGAGGAATTCTGGGAGGGTCGAGCCAAAGCGAGGGGAGGGCTTGATCCAACGAAGCCACGTGGCTCTTGGCTTCTGCGACCGCGCGGCGGACCTTCACGACTCAGTTCTCTGCCCCACGTTGAACACGTGTTCAGAAGCAGCCTCAATCGCAAACGCCCTGGCGATGGCTTCAAAATTCGCTTCAACGCTGTCGGCTATCGAAGTGTTTTTTTGGTCTCAAGATCTGCATCACGGTTCAACCTCGGCACAACCCTCCCCTCGCTTTGGCTCGACCCTCCCGCAAGCGGGAGGGTGAATTGAGCTTCGCTAGAAGTTTCTTTCGATCGCAACTTCCCCTCCCAATACCCGCTCTACGAGGGCTTCCGGCCGGG
>CAYQMZ010000860.1:0-3461 GCA_964418725.1 uncultured Pirellulaceae bacterium | reverse complement strand
CGTGGGGAGTGTATTGCTGGGTGATGATCTGCGAATTCGAAGTTGGCCCGTTCGGCACGCTCGGTGGGTTGGGTGTCGGATTGAGTAAGCATGAGTTTTGGCCGTGTGCCGAGGAGGCAGCAAAGACGGCGATCAACCAACCGCCGACGATTGAAATGACTTCCATAGGTAGCGAAGACCTCGCGTGCGTGCTCGGCTACCAACGATGTCGTCGCTGCCATCGAGCAACTCGTCCTTGCGCATACCTTCGTACACTCGAAACTTGGGGTTCAATAGCACAGGCAGTTGATTCGTCCCGTCCTCGTCTCCCATTCGTACGTACTCGAAAGGCAGACCAAAAAAGCCAGCAAAGCCGAGGGTCTCAATCTCATCAGACTGTGCCTCTAGGTTACGTCGAATTCGCTCTGACCGAACGTCGATGCAGAAAACCATTTGTGCAAGCTTGCGACCAATGGCTCCCGTAGGCTTAGCCGCGTCGGGAACCTTGGATTTACCGCTCTTGTGAATCCCGGCCAACATTCGATTTCGAACACCGATTTCGTTTGCCCGCAGCAAAGTCAACCGAAGCAGAGGGCAGTGGGTCGCTACCGACTTCTTTTGCTTCGCGGGAAGATCGATCCCTTCGACTCCGCAACTCTTTCGTACGGCAACGTCGTAAGCCAACCGAATGGCAAGCAGCGCGGCAAAATCCGGATTCTCGAACCCTTTCGTGAGAGATTCTTCCGTTTTGTATTTCGCCCAAGCACTCCACCCGGGCAAGCTCAAGGCAACGCAAAGCAGATAGTCGCTCCATTCAGCCTGAGGCACATCACTCAAGTGCAACAGAACAAAGATCGCAGCTTCCGGCGTATGTGGAAGGTTCGCAACAAGCTCTCGGAGTTCGCTCAGCCCAATCAACTCGAGAGAGCGATCGACCTCCGCAGCAGATCGCCAAGCCTGAAACAGCGGTAGCCCTTGGAAGGGACTGGGCCAGGCCGCGTGCCCTTCATCAAAGTGTGCCGAACAGTGCTTTGAGATTTCCTCACGAACCAATGGTGTCCAGGTTGTTCCGTGAACACGATCGAACTGTTCCGAGAACAATTCAACTTGCTGGTATTCCGTGAGAACATAGTCAGCAAACGCCTCCGGCTTGTTGGACTTCAATGATTGGTAGATGTGGCTGGCAATCAGCGTTTCTGCGTCGGGAATTCTATCGGCGACCATTTCGTCGATCGCTTGCCGCAACTCCTCAAGGCCAAACGCACCGGACTCGAGACGAGTCTTGTAGTAGTCGACCGGCATCAGTAACTCGCATTCGGAAACCGAACGCAAGTGGCCTCGCGCGTCGAGCAACTTCTTGTCGCTGAGTCCCCCGTAGGGATTCACTGCCACTGATCCACTTAAAGGCCAGACCGGTGCAATCTTGCTTTGCACGTTGTCGATCGTCTGTTCCAAGTTTTGCAGTTCACCAGAATCGAACGCCACGTAGGCGTGTTGGGAATTGTGTCGGACCGCTGTTGACATTACAGACCTATGGGTTGCTAGGTTAAGAGTAGTTTGGCCCTACGGAATAACCGAGTGGGCAAGACGAAGAAGACACTGATTCTTAGGACGGCACCGCGCTTACACGTTGATGTGCTGCGCCCGTTCGCTTCACGCCGATGGCTCGCCAAAGCACGGCGTCTATGTAGAAGCCATTGGAAGCGTGGACATACATTGGCATCAATTTCTGGCGTCCGGTATCAGATCTGAGTGCCCAACTTGCAGCAAGCAGACCGCAGAAGATGAAGCCAATTGCAATGCTGACGGTTGTGTGCAGCCATCCTCCGTCGAATACAGCAAGGTCCGGCTTCAACATGGCATCGGTGGCAAGAAAGCCAAGTACGTACAGGAAGGGCAGGGCGGTCGTGACACAAATACCCACGAACGTCGCTCGTATGGAATCGAGCTGCAACACGCTCCACAACCAAGCAGTCAACGCCAACGTCAAGACAAAGCACAGCAGGTATCCGCCGGACTTTCCAGCAATGTCAGCCCCAAGAGCGATGCATGCAAAAACGACTGCAGCTCCACCAAGTAGCAAGCCTCCTGAATAATCAGCCAACGTAAGGCGACGTGCGTTGTGCTTTGAGGGCGAGCGACGGCCGGCAGATTCCCGAAGTACATTACCGCTGTTCAAGAAGGCGTAGGCTTTGTACAGCGAGTGAGCAACGATATGCAGCATGGCGGCGGAGAATGCGCCCAGGCCGCACTGCAACATCATGAACCCCATCTGCGCGATGGTCGAGTACGCGAGCCCGCGTTTCACACTGGACTGCGTCATCATCGTCAGTCCTGCATAAAGCACGGTGATGCCACCGACAATCGCGAGCGTCGACAACGCAGCGGGTGTTTCAACAAGCACCGGGCTCAGGCGGACAACCATGTAACCACCAGCATTCACGATTCCTGCGTGCATCAAAGCTGATACCGGCGTAGGAGCCTCAAGTGTGTTCGGCAGCCAGATATGAACAGGAAATTGTGCGGACTTTACGGCTGCGCCGGCGACAATCAGCCAGGCCGCGAGGCCAAACATGGGCGATGCTTCAAAACTTCCGTTTTTGATCGCCGAGAATATGCCGCTTAACTCCATCGTTCCAAAGACGCGGTAGCATAGGAAGAAGGCGATAGCCAGCAAGACGTCACCAAATCGACTCACGGCGAACTTCGTCCAAGCCGCATCTTGAGCCGCCGGTCTATCCGCGTAGTAGACCAACAACTGATGTAGCCCAAGGCTCGTCAGAACCCACGAGAACCAGATCAAAGCCAAATTCCCCGAGACGATCATTAGGGAGACGGCACCAATCGTCAGCGCCATCCACCGAAAGAACTGCCCCTGTCGAGCATCGCCGTCCAAGTAGCGAACCGAGTACTTGCTGACGACAAAGCCGACAAAGGAAACCAGGGCGAGCATTAGCGTCGAAACCCCATCGAGATGGATAACCGAGCCCGCCAATCCTGCTTCAGCAGATACTTCTCCGCCGAACTGCCAGACGCCCATAGCCCACGGCATGGCCGTCAAGGCAGCCACAAATTGGGCAGCGACCAAAGCCACAACAACGTTGCGAAGGCGAAGCCTGACGCCGTTGACGACGCGTGTGGGTAGCAGCCCCAATGCCAGCATTAGCATTGTGGGCAGAACAAAAACCGAACCGGGACTCAGCGACATCTCATGACTCCTATGTTTTGAATCGCATTACGCGAATAGTAAAACACGAAATATGTATCGTCAATCAAGGTTCGCGAAACCAGTTTCATCCGGGTCTGCAAAAACCACGTAGAAACAGGCGTTTTAGCGGCAAAACTGCCGTCGCATGCGTTTTTTGAATGTCAGACATCGGCTTTATCTATGCATTTTCCTGCCATTCCTTCGTTGCGTCGGTTGATCTGGCCGCAGCAGATAGAGTGAGGGACATTGCTCCTCGATTCGGAGTCTCGATTGC
>CAYQMZ010000859.1:0-3464 GCA_964418725.1 uncultured Pirellulaceae bacterium | reverse complement strand
TGCTTCAGCACGTTTTGATATTGCTCCACACCACCGGGTTGCCCGCTTCGAATTAGGAGGTCGCCCAGCCCCTCGAGGGCATCCCAGTCCTTCTTATGAGGCGACATGTATCGAGCTAGGGGCTGAGTGACGAGACTCAAGTGACGCGGAGTTAACTTGCGGGGGTGGTACTGAGCAGCTTCCAACGTTGCGAGCGCCAGATCTCGGTTCGTTGTCCCGACCGCGTTTGTCCGCTCCCCTGCCCTTTCAAGTTTGCCGCCGTCAAATTTGACGATAGGCCAAGAAGCTTTCTCCCCCTGCACCACTTTTGTTGAACGTTTCTCAGTGAACTCGCCCGCGTTGGATCCACCGCGAGGTACTCGATGGTCCGTTGTCGAAGCGTGACGAACATCGGTTGCGATAGCCGGCATATGGCACGCGATGCAATTGTCTTGTCCATTGGCGTCCAATCGCTGCGTGGGAGGTTCGACACAAGCGTCTACCGTATGACAATTCAAACAACGGTCTCGATAAAAATCGACGCGTTCCGCTGGCTTTGGCTTTGCGTGCGGGTCATGGCAAGACGTACACCCAAGACGGCCGTCACTTCCTACATAGCATTGACTCTCGACCATTTGCTCGACCTGGCCGACAAAGTGTTCTTGATTTTGTGGCAAGCTGGGATTCAGCACATAGGCGGCTATTGTCTCGTCCAGTTTCGTTCCTGGCCGGTAATCGAACCGTGACTTGTCGGCTTTGGTAATCCTCGCAGCACCTGCCAAGTGACATTGCTGGCAGACCGCTTCGCGGATCTCAGGCTGCATGTGCTTTGGGTTGGCGATGCTTAGGTCATAGGGTTCTTCGCCGTTGGGATCTGTCGCACCGAGCGAAGCCTCGGCCTCTTCGTGCTTGCGAACATGTAACTCGCCGGGGCCATGACAACGTTGGCAACCGATGGCATGACTTTCCGAGGCCAACGCTTCGTATTGATTTTTCTGTCCTGGTACCAGAGTTGCCTGATTCGCGTGACAGAACAAACAGTCCTCGAGTACGGGCCGATGAAACCCAAGGTCATTGTGTTCGTAGCCAGGTGACAGATCCCAGATTTGCTTGCCTGGGTACCACGTCAGAGGAGACATGAAGAGATGCTTGTCACGTTCGACAAGGTACGATCGCCCTTTCTGGCCCGATCCCACGACAAACGCAACCGGATAGCTCTCGCTCAATTCCGGTTGCTCTGGGTTTCCGTTTAGTGAGCGGCCGTGCACAAGCATGCCATTTGAGAGCGAAGCGTAGTAAGTAAACGGATCGGATGTGAAGGTTGCCCGATTCGATTCCGTGAATTCCTCCAGCATATCATCCGCATTCAGACCAGAGGCGGCCACGGCCTGTATGGAATTGCCCATTGGATGCTGCGAATAACTTGCAGCGATCGCAGGGTGGCAATTGGCACAAGTATTGTCCGACACGTACTTCACATCGGGATGCACGTTGTCAAACAAGACATCGACTTCCTTAGTCTTTGCTGTTGCTTCCGTCGGCGAACTCGCGTTTGTCGCATGCTTCGTCGTTGGCTTTCGATAGCAACCGGAAATCAGCGATACGACGAGTGCGACATACAGCGGCAGGAACCACGCTCGAACCATTTGTCGCATGCAACTCTCGGATCTATGGAACTGATGAGGATTTAATAATATTCGCAGTTTCAGTTGGGATCGTCACATGATTGCGTTCGATCACGCTAACGCACGTTTCAGGATCCGGTTTGCCAACTCGAATACGGTCGCTTTGCAGCCTTGTCCACGATAAAACCGACGTTTTGAAATTGGTTCTTGGAATTCACGCGTTGGCCGAGGCATCAGCCTTCGCGATCAAGCCATCAATGAGTGGTTGCAACTGTTCGAATGGTATTGGCTTACGCAGAAAAGCATCAACGCCAGCCTTTAACGTGGCATCCGCCAAGGCAACGTCGGCGTGCCCACTAACCAAGATGAAAGGGAAGCGACACCCCACTCTTCGCACATGTTCGAACAACTGTAAGCCGTTCATCCTTGGTAGTCGAAAGTCCGCCACGATGACACCTAAATTGTCGGTATCCAATGCATTGATTAGAGACTCGCCGTCATCGAATGCTTGGCAGTCGTAACCGAGTGCAACCAACACCGCCTGCATCGCCTGCATACAAACGGGTTCGTCGTCCACCAAGTACACTGTCGGCGAAGGCATGATGCTATCTTTATCTCGTTGAACGGCGTGTCTCGATGCGGAACCAGTCTGGCCGACGAATCAACGCTGACGGCGAAAACCGTCTAAGCAGATGCTCTAGCGTAGTTGATTGCGGGCGTGGCGGAACCGGCAATGGGCAAACGGAACGTAAAAGTTGCTCCGGCCGTCTCGTTATTGTCACACTGAATTGAGCCGTTATAGCGTTCAACGATGGAACGGCAAATCGCGAGTCCCATCCCCATTCAGCCCGGCGTTGTGGAGTGAAAGGCTTCAAAGACTTTATCCTCATCCGCCGAGATTCCCGTACCCGAATCCCTGACGGCAAGCGTCACGAACGAATCACCTGAGGTCAACTTCACTTCAATAGTATCTTCGTCGCCACTAGCCTCTACCATGGCCTCAATCGCATTCTGCAACAAGTTCACCACGACCTGCTGCATCTGGATCTCGTTGGCCAATACATTCGACTCAGCTGCGTCCAGTTTGCAGTCGAAACGAATGTTGCGATCCTGGCGACGCGCCGAGTTAGCCACCAACGCGATTGAATCCCTTACCACCTGTCGCATGCATACGCTTGCCGCGTCACTATTGTCCCGGCGGACGAATCGACGTAATCGTTGAATGATCTTTCCGCATCGGTCCACCAACAAGTTGATTTCGCGTGCAGCATTTCGTCGCCCTTCGGCGTCTGTCTTTTCAAGCAACAGCAAGCCGCTATACATCCCCATCGCATTCAGCGGTTGGTTGATCTCGTGGGCGATACTCGCGACCATCTCGCCCATTGTGTTCGTGCGATCAACGTGACGTAGCTGCTCGTTCTGCTGTTCGATAATCTGCTCAACACTCTGGCGTCGCGATTCTTCTTCCACGCGGAGTTGCTGCTCAGCAACCAACTCTTTCCGAGCCGCAGCAAGTTCTCGCTCTCTTCGATCAACATCACATCGCAACTCGTAGACGCGATGCAAAAACATCACCAGCGCGTAACTACCTAACAAGCCTAGCGACGGCGTAAAAAACCAAAGGTAGAAAATGTCGAGCACGTCGATCACTCGACCGGTAAAAAACGAAACGAGGTGCCACCCCAAAATCAAACATGCGTACGCACCCGCGAATCGGGTTACCGACATGCACGCCGCCCCGAACAGTATTCCCATGACGATCAAAGTTCGCTCATGGTCCGCATAAGGATAGAGTGCATAGCCGATCATGTTGGGCACATACACAGTCGTCGATAGCACCATCAAATGGATGAACGAACG
>CAYQMZ010000858.1:3008-3468 GCA_964418725.1 uncultured Pirellulaceae bacterium | reverse complement strand
ACTTAGCGCTGCAGTCAATGTCGGACTTGCTGCGTATCAGAACTGCGGGAACGGGTTCGATGCAAATTGTGCGATTGCAGTAGGCGAAGGTGCCCTCAGCGTTGCCAACCGCTATTTCGGTCCATTGAAGACACTAGCTGATTTAGCACTGGACTACATCGCTTGGGAGATTTGTTTCTCTTCTGGGGGGGGAAATCCGCCGTCCAACATTTTCTCGGATCAACAAGAATTGTGGAATGCTATGCACAACGTACAAGGGGAAGCCTACGGAGACACTCGATGGAGTAGCTACGCCCCCGAGCATCACGCCGATGTTTCAAACTTCATTGGAGAGGCCACGAACGCTGTTAAACCGGATAGCCCCCAGGGAACCAGCGTATCCTTCGCGGAGCGAGAAACTCTGGAATCGATGCCGCTACCACCTGGAGGAGTCGCATTTTGACCAATCCACACATTAACC
>CAYQMZ010000858.1:1206-2998 GCA_964418725.1 uncultured Pirellulaceae bacterium | reverse complement strand
CTGGGCTGGACACATACAGCCGATGGAGTTTCACGCCTCTACAACCAATGGCAGAGCGAAGCGACCGCCTTCAATGAATGGTCCGATGCGTTGTCCTCCGCATCTTCCCAATTCCTCGTGACTGGTGCCGCATCTCGATCTGGGTCACTTTCCGCTGGCGGAAAGTTCACAAAATTCGTCGTTCGCCCCAATACTTTGGCCAACGTGCAATACGGCTCGATGGCCCGTGTCGCCTCTGCGTCAGGAGCATTGAGCAGCGAAAGTGGCGGTCGCCTCGTCTTCGGTATCGCTGAAACCAGTGTGCGTTCCGGGGCACGGGGATCATGCGTAAAAATCCCGCTGACCAAGCATCGTTATCCTGACCCAACCGACGAGGATGAAGACGGTCTACCGGACGAGTTCGAGCGAATTGTCGGTACATCAACATCCTCCGCCGATACTGATGGTGATGGCGTTTCCGATCTCGTAGAGATCGAAAACGGAGACGATCCGCTCACTGGACTGTCGTTTCCCACGGGAGTCTTGAGTGCCGTCAATTTGCAGGGCGAAATCACGGACGTCTTTCTTGCAGCAGATGCAGCCAACAGCAACAAACTTCGTGCCTATGTCTCAATGGGCTCGCACGGAGTTGCGATCGTTGATGTTTCGCAAGCCGATCGTCCTGTGATTCAGTCGCAGACCGAGTTGAGTGGCGAAGCGCGTAGTGTTGTCGTTGATACGCGCAGAAACGCAATGGGTGTAGCAACGTCTGGCGGGCTACAGTTCGTCGGCGTTAGCAATCCTTCGAGTCCAACCTTGCGAGGAACACAATCGGTCCATGCGACTGAGTTGGTTTTGGTCGACGGCGTTGTATTTGCAAGTCAGGGAGCCTTGATTCATGCATTCGACGCTCTGACCTCCGCGTCGTTTGGAACCATATCCGCAGAGGGTTCAACTATCACAGATGTAATTTCAGATGGTGTGAACGTTTATGCGATGGACGATACCAACAACCTGTCCATCTTCCGCTTTGAAGAAGAGTTGGAGAGGGTTGGCGGCCTAACCTTACCACATGGAGCCGGCGAACTAGCCGTTAGTGACGGCGTGATCTACGCGACCGCAACAAATTACGATCGCGGCGGTTTCGCCACTGTCAGCGTTTCGCGTCCCACCAATCCGCGACTTCGCAGTGGGTCCGATGTCGTCAGTCCGTTTCAAGCTCCCGCAACCAGCATCGCAATCAACGGTTCTGGTATCGGGCTTGTGGTTGGCAACGTTCGAGGTGAATCAACAGTAGAGATGATGGATGTCTCTCGCGTTTCGACGACGAACACCGTAGCGGGTAGATTCCTGACTGGACCAGATCCGACAGTAGTTCGTATTGCGAATGGAATCTCGTACGTTGGTCACGCGAACGGCCGACTCACTGTGCTGAGCTACCTACCAAGTGATCGAGTTGGGTTACCACCTGAGATAGATCTCGACGTTTCTGTGGAGGACGGTGACCCTGATCGAGAGGGTATTCAGCTACCCGAGGGCAGCCTCGTATCGTTTGCTGCCGAAGTCGAAGACGACGTTCAGGTCCGCAACGTCGAACTCATAGTCAATGGAGAAGTAATTGCCAATCGCGTCAGCGCACCATTCAACTTCCGCTGGCAAGCACCTCCGGCGGGTGTACTGGTTTCCGTTCAAGCGAGAGCAACTGACACAGGCGGCAACCAGACTACATCGGATCAACTTAGTTTTGGAACTGTCCCCGATCTCCAAGGCCCAATCGTCGAATCAACTTCTCCGGCAGATGATTCGTTCGTCC
>CAYQMZ010000858.1:0-1196 GCA_964418725.1 uncultured Pirellulaceae bacterium | reverse complement strand
TTACGTGAGGTGGGGCGAATCACCTTGATATCGGCCGGCGTCGATGGGCTCGTGGGAACGTCAGACGACGTATCATTCAGCCCGAAAGTAGTCACGCGACCGCACCCCAATGTTGCAGTCATCGAATTAGGCACGACGCTCAGCAATGGGGTTTACGCATTAACACTCAAGAGCAACGCTTTCAACGACAACGCACGAAACCCCAACTTGACGCACTCGATTGGGTTTGAGGTATCACCCCTCGCGGATGCAAATTTCTGGTTACCTGAAAGTGGTGGAGATTGGGGGACCGCTGGAAACTGGAGTAAAGGCGTGGTGCCGGGACCGTCGGATCTGGTAGTCATAGGCAACGATCAGACATCACCTACGGTCAACATTTCGAAGGGAGACGCCCAAGCCAAGCGATTAATCGTCAAAGGCGAATTAGAGATTCTTGGAGGAACTCTAACAGTTACAGGGTTGTCACAGATTGAAGGTGCGTTCACCATGAATGGCGGCTCGCTCCTGGTAACAGGTAACGCGGCGCGATTCGAAGGCGCAAGTATCTCTCGCATCAATGGTGGTAGTTTGTACGCCTCAGACGGTGGCAGGATCAGCCTTCCGGGCGTCACGGAGTACGTACATACGAGTGGTCACCAGCTAGATTTTGCGAGATTCCGCGCTTCGGGAAGTGGAAGTTTGATCGATCTAGGAAATCTTGAGTCGATTACTAACGGCGCTGGCATCAGCGACAATATTGCGATTCAAGCTAGAGATGGAGGTCAGCTCAACTTGGGACAAGTTATTCGGATGGTGGATCCCGAATCCGGTGACCGACGCGGACGAGCATTCCTTATCGAGAGTGAAGGTGAGGGAAGTCACATCGACTTATCGTCACTCGAAAGTATCTCTGACAGTTCTACATTGCCAACGGTTACGTATCAGGGCTATTCGCAACTTACCACTTCCGATGGCGGAGTAATTGACAGCTCTCGCTTGACTTCAATGCGGGGCACATCACTGGACATCAGTGAATCGACAAACTTCCAATTGGAGCAAGTGGAAGCGTTTACCCAAGGGCGGCTAAGCGTTGTTGAAGCGGACTCACAGTTTCCGGCGATTACTAACTTGGATGGTACAAGCATTTATGCAGAGTCCGCAGTCGTCTCATTCCCCGTTTTAACGGAGTACGTACATACGAGTGGTCACCAGCTAGA
>CAYQMZ010000857.1:0-3471 GCA_964418725.1 uncultured Pirellulaceae bacterium | reverse complement strand
CGTCAGCGCCGTGATGCCATCACCGTGACAGAGCTGGCGCAGAGATTTGATGATCTTCGTTACGAATCACAACCGGCTTCGCCAAATTTATGTTCGGCCGTGGAGCAAACGGGTTGTAGCTTCGCAGCTTAATTCGGTTCGAAGCAAAATTGTGCTCGAGATGACGCGTCTCGACGTAGGCACCTTCCGACTTAGCATCAATCACCAGCGGGCGTCCGAATGCCACGATGCGATTTAACGCCAGGCCCGAGTCACCTTTTCCTTCAAGAATGACCTTCCCGCCTTTCGCAGAACTCGAGCCACCCGATTGACTGCGTGTTTCGTTCTGCTGCGATTTGGATTGCCGAACGAAGTGCAACGACAATTGCTCGGCACGCAACGTATCGACGGGCTTGTTTTGCACTTGGTGCGTAATCGTCACATTATCTTCGACGGTCGCCACTAGATCCCGCAGGTCAAAGTGAATTGGCCCAGAGCAGGCGACCTCCATAATCGTCGGCGTCTTCTTCTGCATTGCGTCTGAGTTGCTCACCGCAACATCATCCACCTCTTTCGCTGCCGGCCGATTCGCAAATGACTTGAAGAGCTCACCGTCTTCAGTCTCCACCCGCAACACATCAAGCTGCCGTAAACTCAGGTGCGACAACTCGCTCATCCAGTCGAAGCCATCCTTATCTTCCTTCGCTTTCGAACTCTTGTCCGCCACTGAATCACTGCCAGCGACAGAACCAACGGAGCGGGTGTCGGGAGACTCATCACGCACGTCTTGATTTCGAGTCAACGTCAGCTCGCGTCCTTGCATATAGGTTTTCCCCATCTGCAACTTGACGAGTTCGCGAGTAAAGATGCGTTTGTCGAGGATTTCGACGTCGCGTGTTACGAGCTGAAAATCCTCGCTGTCTTTACCGCCAACGCTGATGATCTGAATATCGCCAACCAACTTCCCGCCGGCGATTTTTGCATCAAAGCTGAACGTTTTCAGGTCGATTTTGCGATCGAAATACAAGATGGCACCGTCCGGCGCACGCATAATCGTCGGCCCACGCTTGCGATCATGATCATCGCGTCCCGTCGGATAATGCACCAGCGTGCAGGGCCTGATGTGCAGGCTCCCATCGCTCTGCTGGGTGAAGTCCTTTAGCAAAATCGTCATTTGTGGGCTGCGAAGCACGGTCGGCTTCTGTAACTCCCAACTGTTGGCCGGGAAGCCCAGTTCAGATAGCTCGCGAACGTACCTGTCCGTTGCAGTACGTCCCGCCGCCAATTGTGCGATTGCCACTACTTTCTTCACGGACTCGCTGGACGATGCTTCGCGTTCAACAAGAGGAACCACGGCAAACGAATAGACTCCAAAGGCCAAGAGGACCAAAAGGAAGCTAGACGTTGCTCGGCCGAGATTCTTAAGCATTGGAAATGCGATGTTTTAACGAACAGAGAATCAGTTAGCTGTTTAAGTCGACTCGTTGCCCAAAACGCGTCATCATGGAAGATCGGCCAGAGCCCGCTACTTCACGTACCGCTGAATAACGTCTGCCCAACGTTTCTTGGCCTTCAAAATGGTTTCGACCAATTCGCGAACGGCTCCTTCTCCCCCACCCAGTCTGGTCGTGTGATCGGCGGCAGCTTTCACTTCCTCCGCGGCGTTACTAACAGCCACTCCCAAACCGACTGACTTGATAACAGGAATGTCCGTTAAATCATCGCCAATGAAGCACACCTGATCGGCAGTCAGATTGTGATTTTCAATAACCTCACGAGCGATGGCCAGTTTTTCCTCGAACCCCTGCCGCACTAGATCCACACCAAGCTCCGTCGCTCGCACCTTTACGATATGCGACGTACGAGCGGTGATGATGCCAAAATGAAAACCTGCTCTCATCCACAGCTTGATGCCCAATCCATCCCGGATATGGAATTTCTTGGTCTCGATACCGTTGTTGTCGAATACGACGCCTCCATCGGTAAGCACGCCGTCCACATCGGACAGGATCATTTCGATTTGTTGGCAACGCGCGTCGAGTTTCATCGTTTGCTTTGGAAAGTGCGTTCGGGTTCAGTGAGTTGTCGTCAGTAGTTCGATCAAGGAAGTATGGAACAGGGCCTAAGGTGCATTTGGGGGCTGCGTGAACGGTACGACTCGCGGCCGTTCCGGAAGCTGCGCATCGTCGGCATGCACTTTGTCCGCCGACTCATTGGCTCCCGGTAGCCAGTTGATCACATCGGTGATGTCGATCAGCCCGACGGGATGTCCAACCGAATCCACTACGGGGAGTTCGCTGATTTGGTTCTGCGCCAGCACCTCAATCGCTGCTGGCATCAACGCATCCACTTGCACCGTGAACGGATCAACCGTCATGACACGAGAAACTGGCATCTCGAGAGGTGAATCCGGCGTTCCATCCTGCTCAATCGCATCCGTCTGCTTTTCCAGCAGTCTCGCGAGATCACTATCGGTGAAGATCCCAGCTAGTCTTCCCACTTCATCCACGATCATCACTGCTCCCGTTCGTCGAGCCGTTCCACGCAGTGTCATGCACGACTCGCGAACAGTCTGGGAAGTCAATACGGTTCGACATTCCGAGAGCGGTCGCATGATAGATCGCACCGGGGTGAGCTTACGTCCCAGACTGCCCCCGGGATGGAAACGCACAAAGTCAGATTCACGAAAGCCGCGCCGTTGACTAATTGCCAACGCCAAAGCGTCTCCGATGGCCATCATGGCCGTAGTGCTTGTGCTCGGGGCCAACCGATTCGGATCGGCTTCGACCAGCGATCCGAGGGCAATCACGGAATCGCTGTGGCGGGCCAGTGTGTTTGTCCGGCTTCCTGTCACGGATACGATGTTGGCGGCCATACTGCGAAGCGATGGCAAGACCTTTAAAAGCTCTTCGGTTTCGCCGCTCATGGAAAACGCCAAGACGCAATCCTGATTCGAAACGCGGCCGAGGTCGCCATGAATCCCCTCTGCGGCATGCAAGAAACTGCTTCGTGTTCCGGTTGAGCATAGGGTTGCCGACACCTTCTGGCCGACCAAACCAGCCTTGCCAATACCGGTCACAATAACCGATCCGTCGCATGACTCGAGAGTGCGCACAGCCTCGACGATGCCGCCATCAAGGCGATCCGCCAGACGCTGCAGTTCGCTGGCTTCCTGCCGAATTGTGCCTTTAGCCAATTCAAGCGGGTCGAGCTCAGAGCCCCAGCTTGATTGGCGGGAAACCGCTTCCATGCGTTTTCCTATTGGTTTGAGTCCGTAGATCCCCGCAGTGTATCGCGAAGCGCGAATACATTTAATAGAGATCAAAGAACGCTAGCAAGCCAATTCCCACCAACTCAGCTAGTTGGCAAGGGAGGCGGAGTGGGAGGAGTCGTGAATTGTTCCGTCGACGCGGAATCTTTGGAGTCGGACTTCTGCCGGTACAGGAGGAAGAGCGTAGCAAGTGCGACAGCTATCAACACACCGCTGAGGAT
>CAYQMZ010000856.1:3090-3486 GCA_964418725.1 uncultured Pirellulaceae bacterium | reverse complement strand
CTCCCTGCATGGTAGCAAGTTTGGCAGGGCCATTCCGTTTGCTGCGCAATCGAGGACACCGCACGCGAATTTTTAGATCATGCCCATTGTGCGAGTCCATTAAAAAGTTGGGCCCGGTTCCAACCGCCTTTGTGCGGTCCAACTCTTGTTTTGTCCGGTAGGAACCGGACCTACCAGACAAACGAATCAATGACTCATGACACTAGGGAACTTCCACGTCGATCGTGTTGTCACCGGCCTCGACGGTGTAGGACAGATCCGTCGTCGTTGGCAACATGTACTTCTTGGGAACTGGGCTTAGCTTTTCCGTGCTAACGCCCAACTTATCTGGTGCCCGAGCGAGATTCGGCGTCACCCAAACGCGGTGCTCACCGGCAGGTGCCCCAGGCTTACCAA
>CAYQMZ010000856.1:1942-3080 GCA_964418725.1 uncultured Pirellulaceae bacterium | reverse complement strand
ATTCATAACTGCCGTCAGAATTGATCTCACCACTGGCGGTAAACACTTGCCCGCTCTGGTCACCCTTTTGCTTCATTTCAAACTGAACAGTCCCGCCGTCGAGCGGCTTGCCCTTGACCGTCACAACACCCGACACCGGGTGCAAAGGCTCCGGCGTTTTGCCGCATCCGACCGCTCCCAACAACAACAGGAGCGTCCCGACAAGCAGGTTGAAACGGTGATTCTTCATGATTTATCTGCAGGCAAAGGAGAACTGGACAAAGCTATCGGGACTACTGTTCGTTCAGCCCTACGTTGCCGTCCGCGATTACTCCCAGCGAATGCAAAACCGAGGCAGAGATCGAATAGTCCATAGGCTTCACGTGCACATCTAAATAGACAAACTGAGCAATCCGCCCGGTGTGATCACTTCCAAATTTATCGATATTCTTATCGAACTTGCTGGTTGGAAAACCTGGAGCCGTCGCGCCGAAGATTGTCCACGGATTGTCTCCAGACAGGAATGCCGTATCCCCCCGGTCATAGTCCTCGAAGCCCTTGCGACCATACGCGCCTTTGGGGATCACGTGACGTTCGCCAACCAGCAATGTCTTGGAGGTCCCGTCGGTGATCTGCCGCATCTTGACTTCAGAACGGGTGTAGATGACGCCAGATTCACTGGGCTTCTTTTCGCCGGCGTTTCCGTAAGTCACGAACGGTCCAGCACTCGCCGCATAGTCACCAGGAGCGGCCGACTTCGGTGTCTTCGTGGCTGAGTCATCATTGTCAAAGTCCACCAGATCATCCGCGGACCGGCGGGCCGGACAGACGTACGTGGGAATCGGTGTTCGCATGGCAATTGCATTCGCAGGGTCTTCTACCTTGTTCCCTTTGACGAATGAATCATGCACAGCCGTGTCTTCCAAGAACGGCAGAATCCGAAACGCCCAGGAAACCGAGAAATGATGGGTATCCTCGCGTCCCATTGGCAGGACTTCAGAATGCGTGTCCGTATAGTTCGCAACAGCCAGCCCAATCTGTCGAAGGTTGTTTTGGCACTGACTTCGTCGAGCTGCTTCTCGCGCCGACTGAACTGCAGGGAGCAGCAGTGTCACCAGCATTGCGATGATGGCAATCACCACCAGCAATTCAACGAGTG
>CAYQMZ010000856.1:0-1932 GCA_964418725.1 uncultured Pirellulaceae bacterium | reverse complement strand
AAAACGACATGGAAGCATGGTTTGCAGACAAAATTCGCCAAAACCAGCAATTCAATTCGCTCCATTCTTCGCGTAGCTCGGCCCTTAATACAAACTGCGGAGCAACGCGACGGTAATACCCAGCTTCCGACCGATGATGACTTTTACGCTTTGCGTCAATCGATCGATGGGGCGTTCTTCCAAGGCAAGAAAGTGGCCAACCGTTGTTTGACTGACACTCTCGCCGACGACGAGGCCAAGTTGTCATGTTCAGCCGGGTCAGAGCGGTGATCGTACAGCTCCTCTGAACCGTCTGCGTAACGAATGTACCGCCAGTGCTGTGATCGCACGGCGTGGTTATTGAACTTCTGCGTGGTTACCACGGCACGATCAGACGGTGCGTTCCCGTTTAACAGGAATGGCCTGAGACTCTCGCCTTCAAGGTGACTGAGAGGCTGCAGTCCGCAGAGATCCACGAGCGTCGGAAAGATATCCAGCAGACTCACCGGCCGATCGCAACGTTGGTTTGCGACGCCAATTCGCCGATCGCAAACGATCAGCGGAACCTGCGTTGCCTGCTCCCATAGGACGCGTTTTTCCCAATGCTGCTTCTGACCAAGGTGATAGCCATGATCGGACCAAAGCACGATGATTGTGTTGTCAGCCAGGGGACCGTCGTCCAACGCTTTCACGATTCGCCCAATCATCTCATCCGCGAAGCTGACGGACGCCAGGTAGGCCTGCGTTGCTTGACGCCACTTTCCGTTTTGCTGTAGCCACTGATGCCAGGCATGCTTTGACATTTCCAGCCCGGCCGTAGGCACACCAGCAACACTGGTCTCCGGTTCCTCCGGAAGACTCACTTCATCCAGTGGATATTGATCGAACCATTTCTTCGGCGTGTACCACGGAATGTGCGGACGATAGATTCCGACACCGAGGAACAACGGCTTGTCATGGTGCTTAGACAACTGTCGTTCGGCCCACGCGACGACTTTCCCGTCTCCCATTTGATCATCTCGAATATCGAGCGCGTCCCAATCAAACCTGCCACCGTAGAAGCGATTCGAGCCGTTGATAGACTGCTTAGGACGCACCCATTCATCGGCTAGTTGCCGATCCTTCGATGGAAAGTATGCATGCCATGGTCTCGCGTCGATAAAGCCCGTCAACATCTTCTCGGACAAGTTCGCAGCGTGATAGAGTTTCCCACCTCCCAGCACTTCGTAACCATGATCCCGGAAATGCTGCGGCAAGGTTGTCACCGTTTTCAGATACGCGTTCTCGCGCCAGTCCTGCCGATTCAGATAGACGCCGCTGGTTGCAGGAGAGACTCCCGTCATCACACTCGCACGCGATGGATTGCAAGCGGTCGCCGCACAATGTGCATTCGTAAACAGCGTGCCCCTGCTCGCGAGCCGATCCATCGCCGGCGTTAGGGCTCGAATGTAATCATGCAAGCCCAACGCGTAGTTGTTGAGATCATCGACGGCGATGAACAGAACGTTCGGCGTGCGATGCACAGCGTTTCGTTTGACGGACTTGGATTTTGACGTGGCGGGGCAAAATGAAACCCACCAGGGCGTTCGACCACAGGAAACGCGGCTGGATAGAGTCAGACGCCCATCCTGTTCGATACGAAAACAGGCCAGTCGATTCGATTTTTGCCCAGCAGCGACAAGATATCGACCGTCGGGCGAAATACTGAAAGACCGCACCGTCGTTTCCGTCTTCGTCTGACCAATCAGCGAGAGCTTTCCTGCCGCGTTATCAAACCGAAACGCCGCAATCGTACCGTGGCCACGATTGGCGATGTACACGAAGTCTCCGGAAGGGTGCGATTCGACATGCGAAGTTGTACGTTTGCCCTCCGATTCCAAAGGCATGCTGGCGAGCGTTTGCGTTAGCTTGAGCTCTCCATTCTTAGGCTCGAATGAATAGAGACTAATCCCG
>CAYQMZ010000855.1:0-3487 GCA_964418725.1 uncultured Pirellulaceae bacterium | reverse complement strand
AATCAGCATAAGAGCCCCTCCCGCATGCGAGAGAGCGCAACTGCGATTGATCGGATTCGCTCTACACGGCTGCGAAACGGTCCTGCAACGCAAGAACACTTAGCTCAGATTCTTGCAGCGCTTCCAGAGCCTTCACCACGGCCTCAGCAGCCTGAATCGTCGTCACACACGGGACACCTGCCTGAACTGCTGCCGCCCGGATTTTGCCTTCGTCCGTGCGTGCTCCCTTACCGCTTGGAGTGTTGAGAATCATCGCAACTTCTTGGTCGACTAACAGGTCCAGAAGATTCGGATGTCCGGCGGCCAGTTTCTTGACTCGCTGCACAGAAATTTCCGGAGCGTGACTTTCGATCTCACGAGCCGTCCCCGGCGTCGCGATCAATTGATAGCCGAGACTATGCAGCCGCTGCGCTAACCCAACGATCTTGCCTTTGTGATTCTGAGATACGCTCAGGAAGATCTTCGTGCCAGGTTCGGGCATTTCGATTCCAGCCGCTAACTGGCTCTTCGCGAACGCCAATGAGTAACGTTCACTACTGCCCATTACTTCACCCGTGCTGCGCATTTCGGGACCGAGGACGATATCAACACCGGCAAACTTGCGGAATGGAAATACACTTTCTTTCACCGAAACATGAGCTGGGATCGGCTCGGACGTCACACCCTGCTCGGCCAACGACATACCGGCCATGACTTTGGTGGCAATCTTCGCGACAGGCATTCCAGTGGCTTTCGCGACGAAAGGAACCGTCCGACTCGCTCGCGGATTCACCTCAATCACGTAGAGCACGTCCTGGCCATCCTCTTTCTTGATGGCATACTGAATATTCATCAGACCGCGGACCCCTAAGTGCAACGCAAGCTGACGCGTCGCCTCACGAATCTCGTTACAGATTGGTCCCTGCAAACTGTACGGTGGGATTGCACAAGCCGAATCACCAGAGTGCACTCCGGCCTCTTCGATATGCTCCATGATGCCAGCGACGACAACATCTTCGCCATCGCAGATTGCATCCACGTCTACCTCGGTTGCGTCTTCCAAGAAGCGGTCCAGCAACACAGGTTGCCCCTGAGCGACGGCAAATGCCTCGACAACGAAACGCTCGAATTGTGCTTGGTCGTAGCAGATCTCCATAGCTCGACCGCCGAGCACAAAGCTAGGTCGAACTAGCGATGGAAACCCAACCTTGGCAGCAACAGCTCGGGCTTCTGTCATATTCCGAGCAATCCCATTCGCGGGCTGCTTCAACTGCAGACGCTCCAGAGCCGCCTGAAATTTCTCGCGGTCCTCGGCTGCTTCGATCGTGTCGACGCTGGTCCCGATAATCGGCACACCAGCCGAAGCCAATCCACGTGCCAAGTTCAACGGCGTCTGCCCGCCGTAGTGAACAATGACGCCCTCAGGCTGCACGCGATCAAAGATGTTCAGTACGTCTTCGGTAGTGAGCGGTTCGAAGAACAGCAAGTCGCTTGTGTCGTAGTCCGTACTGACCGTTTCCGGGTTCGAGTTGACCATGATCGACTCGATACCCATTTCTCGAAGTGCGAAACTGGCGTGACAACAACAGTAATCGAACTCGATCCCCTGACCGATACGGTTCGGACCGCCACCCAAGATCATGATCCGCTTGCGCTCAGGATCCTTCTCGGGTGTCTCGTCCTCGACTTCATACGTCGAATAGTAGTAGGGCGTGTAGGCTTCAAATTCTGCAGCGCAGGTATCCACCGACTTGTAGATGGCGACGATGCCCAACTTCTTACGGTGCTCGCGAACCGTTAATTCGGCCGAGTTCAAAATCGTGGCCATCTGACGGTCCGAGAAGCCCATCTGCTTGGCACGTCGCAGTGTCGCAGTGTCAATCGCATCGAGGCTGCCGATTTCACGCAGCTCATTTTCGAATTCCACAATCTCCTGAAGGTGGTCCAGGAACCATGGATCGATGTGCGTAATCTCATGAATTTCATCGAGGCTGATGCCGGCCTTTAACGCATAGCGAAGATACCAAACCCGTTCAGAGTTTGGCTTCGCAAGCATCGCCACAATTTCGTCGTAGTTTGGCTGCTGGCTAGTACCCCATAGATCTTTGGAGTCACTGCCAAATCCGAAACTGCCGACTTCCAACCCTCGCAATGCCTTTTGGAATGACTCTTTGAACGTACGGCCGATGGCCATCGTTTCGCCAACGCTCTTCATTTGCGTTGTGAGTGTCGAGTCTGCCTCTGGGAATTTTTCGAAGGCGAATCGAGGGATCTTCGTGACAACGTAGTCGATCGCAGGCTCGAAACATGCCTGGGTTTCGCGAGTGATGTCGTTAGCCAGTTCGTGCAATCGGTAGCCGACAGCCAGCTTGGCTGCAATCTTGGCAATCGGGAAACCCGTTGCCTTAGAAGCCAGGGCACTCGAGCGGCTAACACGCGGATTCATCTCGATCACGATCATGCGTCCCGTGTCAGGGTTGATCGCAAATTGGATATTCGAGCCACCAGTTTCCACGCCGATTTCACGAATGACAGCCAGACTGGCGTCCCGCATCCGCTGATATTCTTTGTCCGTTAGCGTCTGTGCCGGGGCGACGGTAATCGAGTCACCCGTGTGCACGCCCATGGGGTCAAAGTTCTCAATTGCGCAAATGATCACGACGTTATCGTCGAGGTCGCGCATGACCTCCATCTCATACTCTTTCCAACCGATGATGGACTCTTCGATCAACACCTCGGTGACTGGCGATTGATCCAGCCCGCGTCCAACAAGCTTGTCGAACTCGCCGCGGTTGTATGCAATAGCCGATCCCGATCCACCCATCGTGAAACTTGGGCGAACGACACATGGCAGTCCCACCATGTCGAGAGCTTCTCGTGCTTCTTCGAGCGTGTTGACGGTTCGCCCCAGACATACGTCCAGACCGATTTTTTCCATCGCAACTTTGAATTGGTCTCGCTCTTCCGCTTTGGCAATGACTGCAGCATCCGCACCGATGAGCTGGACGCCGTGCTTTTCCAGCACGCCATGCTTCTCCAGATCCATCGCGGTATTCAGACCAGTTTGACCGCCAAGCGTAGGCAGGAGAGCGTCGGGCTTCTCGCGCGCAATGACCTTTTCGACCATTTGCCAAGTGAGTGGCTCGACGTACGTACGATCCGCGGTGCTTGGGTCGGTCATGATCGTTGCGGGATTCGAGTTGACGAGCACAACCTCGTAACCTTCTTCTCGCAGTGCCTTACATGCCTGGGTACCGGAGTAGTCAAACTCACACGCCTGCCCAATCACGATTGGGCCTGAACCGATGAGCATGATCTTCTTAATGTCGTCTCTGCGCGGCACTGTCTTTCCCTTGGACCGACCTCTTTTGCTCCTCCGGGTGCATTAACGCACAGACACCGGGCAATATACGGAGGTGCAAATTCCCACCAGCGTACCAATCCCTTTGTCGCTCTACAACAAGGCCAACAACCACGTTTGCATCGGTTGTCATCCATCTCCAGAGGG
>CAYQMZ010000854.1:0-3496 GCA_964418725.1 uncultured Pirellulaceae bacterium | reverse complement strand
AGTCTGGGCAAACCAAGCGGTTCGGCAGTGCATTGAACGCGGGATTGACCAGTTCTTTATCGCTCCCGGTTCGCGCTGCACGCCTCTGACAATGGCTGTCGCTAAAGCTCGCGAGACGCGGATCACTCAGCACTTTGATGAACGTGGTTTGGCGTTTGCGACGCTCGGCTACGGTCGCGCGACGGGGAAGCCGGGCGTTTTCATTTGCACTTCCGGGACTGCCGTGGCGAACGCATTTCCCGCCGTCATCGAAGCTGCGATGGAAAGCGTGCCCATGTTGCTTTTCACTGCCGACCGGCCGCCGGAGCTGCGAGGAACCGGAGCCAACCAGACGATCGAACAGCGGGCGATCTTCGGCGATTACGTTCGTCACTTCTACGACGTACCCGTACCGTCCGAGAAAACAGACTCAGACCAACGTGACGGCCGACAGTTTGTCGCGGAACTCGTTAACCGAGGTGTGAAGCAGGCGAACTCTGGACCAGTGCACCTGAACTGGATGTTCCGTGAGCCATTCACGATTGACGACGATGACGCAAACCAGACGGCAGGTATTTTACCGCTTCGGCTTGCCGCGGACGAGCACGCTGATCACTCGTCGGAAGGCCCTGGCGTAACGCCCAACGCAGTGGGCAGTCGAGTCGAACCCACAATCGAAGTTCAGGGAAACACACTAGTCGTACTAGGGGGATGTCGCCCCAACGAGACGGCGGCGGCCATCGATTTGGCGAGGCAATTGAATTGCCCGCTGCTTACCGACATCACCAGTGGAGCCCGCGTAGGCTCGCCAGAGGTTGTCTCGCAATTCGAGCTGCCTCGTCCGGATTCGGTGATTCACGTGGGCGGACGGATCGTGTCGAAGAGCTGGCTGAAGTGGACTGGCAAGGTGCATGAAGAGGCATCGACCGCTGACCGATCACCGATCAAGTGGCTGCATGTCACATCGACTGGTCAACGAATCAACCCAAATCATTTACCGATCGAATTTCATCATCTGCCGCTGGAGAGCCTCGGTAAGTTGGTTCGCGGTCCAGATACCAAGGATGAGTTTCGCGACGCGTGGCGGCAAGCGAGTCAGGATCGTGACGACGTGTTGTTTCGTTGCTTGGCGAACGAGCATCGGCTAAGCGAACCAGCGATTGCTTATCATCTGGGCGAAAACTGTCCGTCCACGCATGCTTTGTTTCTTGGCAACAGCACGCCAATTCGAGACATGGATTGGTTCAGTCGAGGTGCGCCGCATCGAGTTCGGCATGTGGCAGCGAATCGGGGAGCAAGTGGTATTGATGGGTTGCTCGCGACGGCAACTGGTTTCGCGACCGGATTAAGCCAACCAGTAACAGTATTGCTGGGCGATCTGTCGGCGCTACACGATTTGAATTCGTTAGCTCTCATCAAAAAGTCATCGACGCCACTGATCGTTTTGGTAGTGAACAACCAGGGTGGCCATATCTTCGACTTACTCCCGGTTGCGAAACAGACTCAACATTTCGAACGTTTTTTTGCAACGCCACACGAGCTCGGGTTTGAGCAAGCAGCTGCGATGTTCGGGTTGCCTTATCGAAAGGTCTCGCACATCCCAGCATTCGCAGACGCATATGAGGATGCTGTGCTGGACGGAACCTCGACTGTCATTGAGCTAACGACGGATCGCCAATACAACATGGAGGTTCGACAGCGAGTTAACTCCGAGGTTCGGCGGTGCAGCGGCCAAAACTGACATTCATTCACGGCTTCATGGGCGACCCATCGGATTGGAACGACATCCGCGCCTGTTTCAAGGACTACGAGATTTGTACTCCTCTGATACGGCCCGCGGCCGATTGGAATGACAGCATTCAGCAGTTAGCGGATGAGCTTCCTGAGCGGTCCGTAATCGTTGGCTACTCGATGGGGGCAAGGCTTGCGTTGGGGATCGCGCTGACTCGACCGGAGTTGTGTGATGGGTTGATGTTTGTGTCGGGGAACCCGGGGCTCCGTACAGAACAGCAACGTCAATCTCGTTACGCTCACGACTGCAAAATTGCCGACCGAATCGAATCGGAACCGCGAATTGAGTTCTTGAAATACTGGTATACGGCGGCGGTGTTTGAGACTTTGAGCCAGGAAGTTCGCACTGACGAGATTCATCGCAAGTCGCAACGGTCCGGCGATGACTGGGCAGCGATTCTCAGAGCAAATTCGGTGGCGATGCAACCGGATTACTGGCCCCGATTGGATGAGGTTGCCGTGCCCGCACTGGGGATTGCCGGTATGGCCGACCGTAAATATGCGAATATGATGACACAGATCGAAACGGATCCTGGGATCGACGGGTGGGAGACACGTGTGCTGCCGAATTGTGGCCACATAGTTCACAGAGAACGGCCGGACGTGTTTTGCGGGCTGGTGCGAGATTTCTTGATGACTCGCGTCGAAATCGGGCAAACGAACTCGCAGAGTGCAAACTAGCGCGAGAACTGGGCCGTCGAGCTGAACGACCACACAACCACTTAGTTTTCCTTTTGCCCAATCAGTAGAGGCATATCCAATGGCAGCTCAATGGACTTCGAATGCAGCGTATTCGGATAGTCGGAACGAGCACTTCGAACGTGTCGCTACGATCTCGATCAACAGGGCGTAGCTAGAAATCGCTGACCTCTTTTAAGCGGAGCCCGTAGTCGCTGGTCCCCAGAGTGGCCCAAGGCAGGCGAGGCTTTCGAATGGTTGTAGACTCATCCGTATGTTTTCACACTGGATTCTTGCCGCTAGACCGAAGACGCTCCTTGCCAGCTTTTGCCCGGTTGGTATCGGGACTGCTCTGGCATGGCACGACAATGCCCTCCACTTCTTGGCGATGGCTTGTGCCTTGATTGGTGCGGTCACGATCCAGATTGGGACCAACTTCTGCAACGATTACTGCGACTACTTTCAGGGGGCAGACACCAACGATCGCAAGGGGCCAACGCGAGCTGTTCAGGCCGGGCTGATTTCGCCCAAAGCTATGTTGTTGGCGACGGCCTTGATGTTCGGTGTGACGTGCCTTGTCACGTACTACCTTTATCTTCGCGCTGGCTGGCTATTTTTGATTATCGGTGCCCTGAGCATTCTGTTCGGAGTTCTCTACACGGCCGGTCGTTTTTCCTTAGCGTACTTGGGGCTCGGTGACCCCTTCGTGCTGTTCTTCTTTGGTCCGGTCGCAGTGACGGGGACTTACTACGTACAGGCTTTGCAATGGGATTGGCGAATCGCAATCGCCGGACTTGCGCCGGGACTGCTTGCCGTCGGTCTGCTGGTTGTGAACAACTTGCGCGACATTGACGAGGATCGGATTGCCAACAAACGTACGCTTGCAGTTCGATTCGGTGCCACCTTCAGCCGAATTCAGTACGTGCTTTGCATCGTTCTCGCGGCTGCAGTTCCTTGCGTGTTGTGGTTGATGGGGATGAAGGTCAGTGTTTTGCTTGCTTCGCTTGTCATCGGCCCGGGGGCCATTGTCTGCGTGAAGGTGTGGCGT
>CAYQMZ010000853.1:0-3501 GCA_964418725.1 uncultured Pirellulaceae bacterium | reverse complement strand
ACGGCAATGTGCAGCGATTCGCGAACGTTCCGGCGAACCACTTGCTAACGATTAACGAACCCACGAAAACCCACAGCCCGAAAACGCCACCAAGCTCACGACCGTTGTTTGTGGAAACAAATAAGCTTGCCGCGTTCTCTCACCGCGAAACACCATTTGACGATTTCGCGCAGCAGCCTCTTCTCCCTAACAAGCTCTCACAACTTGGGCCGGGCATGGCCCTGGGAGACATCAACAAGGACGGCTTGCCAGACTTGTTTGTTGGTGGTGCCGCTGGCGAGCCTGGTCAGTTACTCGTGCAGACCGAAAGCCACACCTTCGTCTCCAAGCAACTAGATTGTCTCCAAACACATCGAGCTACTGAAGACATGGGCTGCTTACTGTTAGACGTCGACGGCGATAAAGACCTGGACCTGTTTGTCGTTAGCGGGGGTGTGGAGAGTGAACTTGGTTCAGCCAACTATCGTGACCGCTTGTACTTGAACGTCTCGGATGACAACGAGGTTCAATTTCGTCACGCTCCCAATGCGATTCCTGATTTGCGAGACAGCGGTGGCCCCGTCGCTGCTGCAGATTTTGATCAGGACGGAGATCTCGATCTGTTCGTTGGGGGCCGAGTCGTCCCCGGGCAGTACCCGACGCCTCCGCAAAGTCGCTTGCTACGCAATGATCAAGGCGAATTCGTTGAGGTTAAGGGCTTTGATACAGACCTTGGCATGGTGACGGGGGCGATTTGGTCTGACTTCGACGATGATGGTTGGCTCGATCTCTTGTTGACAAATGACTACGGCCCAATTCGCGTGCTGAAGAACGAAGAAGGCCAGTTCGAAGATGTCTCGAACGCTGTCGGCACCGGCCATTTACTTGGGTGGTGGAATTCGATCACGGGTTGCGACGTCGATCTCGATGGTGACACGGACTATGTCGTCGGTAACCTCGGAACGAACACGAAATACCATCCAACCGATGCGAAGCCCCAGCATTTGTTTTACGGAAACTTCCAAGGTGGAAACCGCAATCACATTGTTGAGGCCAAGACGACGACCGATGGGTTGTTGCCCACGCGTGGTCGCAGCTGCTCCTGCAATGCAATGCCGTTCATTGCAGAGAAGTTTGAAACGTTTCATGGATTCGCGTCGGCGTCGTTGAATGACATCTATTCCGAATCCAGATTGCAACAGGCTCAACGCGTCACAGCGACCGTCGTCCATACCGGAGTGCTGATCAACCAGACCTCGCCGAACGGCGAGCGCGGCTTCGCATGGAAGCCGCTCCCGGTGTTGGCTCAGATGTCTCCTGTGTTTGGCATAGAAATCATCGACGCCAACGGCGATCACTACCCTGATCTGTTCCTCGCGCAAAACCTATACACGCCCCAGCGAGAGACAGGACGCATGGCGGGCGGAGTTAGTTGCATCATGATTGGCCAAGGCGACGGAACGTTCGCCGCGATGCCACCGTCGCAAACCGGCTTGGTCATTCCGGAAGATGCAAAGTCGACACTATTTACGGACCTCGACAAGGACGGACGTCAGGAGCTGGTTGTGGCGACGAACAACGGAGCATTGCGAACGTTTTCCCAAACGGGCGAGCTTGGTACTCCCAGTCAATCACAGAATTCGACCGCCGATCCGACTCGACAAAGGATCGAGCACTATCTTGGATCGGGCTACCTTTCTTCAGGCAGCTCGTCTTGGAGTCGGAAACAGTAGGCTACAGCGAGCCAATTGTTTTGCCATCGGATTTGTCTCCCAGATACTGGTAGACCATGAAATCGATTTCGTCCGGCAGGAATCGCAGCGAGCCGTCACCGAACAGAAAGTTTGCACCGCCGGGATGATTGCTCTTGAAACCGTTTTGCACATTCCAGTTGTTTGTCGAGCGACAGGCATCTTCATGGCCCTCGTGGCAGCTATCCCAATTTAGCGGAATAGCTGTCGTGGTCGTTCCGTTCCCGTTTAGCGTATCCACCCAACCGCTCTGAACGTTTCTGGCACATTCAGGTCGCACTTCGCCCCAGAATATCGTCTTTGATAGGCCGTCCGTTATCTGCACCAACTCCAACTCAACGCCGCGACGACAGAATGGACCAGAGAACAGAATGGTGTCGTCCCAATCATGATACGGGACTAAAGCGATCTCATTCCAATGGTCAACGAAACGACAGGGATGTGCGTTGTTGTCGACGGCTGAAGAACCTTTCGAAGCCGCATAGTGGCTAAGCGAAACGTCCGTCCCGTGAAATGCGTTGGGAACAATCTCTAACCCCGACGGGCACATGAACTGAGGGACGGGAACCTTCTTAAGCTTATCGCCGTTCGGCAGAGTTTGCTCGTGGATGTTGTGGGCAGTTAGGTCGAACGCGTCGTACAACGCTTGGTGTTCCATGAACGGTAGAAGTCGAATCAAAATGGTACCTTGCATCGATCCATCTTCGGCACCGCCCCAGTACGCACCCGCGGGAAGCCGTCCGTTTGCGGCTTCAAATTGGTGCGTTGCTAGACCGATCTGCTTGAGTTTGTTCACGCATTGCGTGCGACGTGCTGATTCTCTGGCCGACTGAACCGCTGGCAACAGAATCGCAACCAGCACTCCAATGATCGCGATCACAACCAGCAACTCGACAAGCGTGAATGCGAATCGGTTTCGAGATTGCGGGGTCAGACTATTCATGGTTTGCCCGCCAATTTGGTGAATCGTGGTCTTGAGACCAGCAGACTGCCCTTCGAGCCTTCCACGGCGTAGATACGAAAGGCGACACGTCTGATGTTTTCGTTGTCGAGGCCAGTGAATTGCCACGCATCCTCCGTCCAATCCTTCGGCGCTCCCTTGCTTGGCTTATTCGGCCGCAACCCTATTCGCAGATCAGTCGTCTTCCCTGGGGCAATCTGGTGTCGCATCGAATTCCGCCATTCTGGGCCGGAGTCGTCGTTACTTAGAAAAAGAGCGAGTCCCACAATCTGATCGGTTTGATTCTCTAAGTCGACGAGTAGAGCACGGTAGTCCGACCAATTAGGCTGCGAGATATCGTGGTTCCGAAATGTAGCGAACTCAAGCTCACCAATCTCAAAACCGAGTTGCAAAGCCGAAGAGCCTTCCACCTCGACATGCTGCAATTCTAATGCACCATCGCCGTACTCTTCCGGATCAACGGCATACCACCCCGACGACTGGAAATTGTCCCACGGCTCAATAGCCTCAGAGACAGACGGTTCCTTCCCGCAGCCCAGCAGAGCCATGAGCAATATCAGTTGGCAGACACAGAACGGTCGAGCACTACAAATCAACGCACACTCCTTCTCAGGAAGCTATCGAAACCCAGAACCGATCATGATACCAAATGGAAAGACCAGCCTACGAAACGGCAATCGGTGCGTCCTCAAGTGCACAACCGACTCGGCTTCAATCACTACGTCCGAATAGATATCAGCAATGATGATGGAGAGATTCGCCTTAGTTGACTTTCAGGCTCTCTCACAACTTCGTCCCGCAATCGAGTCC
>CAYQMZ010000852.1:0-3501 GCA_964418725.1 uncultured Pirellulaceae bacterium | reverse complement strand
TCGCACCGACGATCGCGGTAGTCTTTCCGGCTTTCATGCGAAGGGCGATGGCGTCCAGGACGGGCGTGCCGGGGTCGCGTGTTCCGCCGGTGGGACCTGTTGTCGCTGCCGATACGACGGCGTTCATTGAACTTGGGTATGCGTACGTTACGTTGTCGAAAACGACGTCGCCACGAGTCTTCCGCACATCCAGCGGCAAATCGCCGGAAACAATTTCCTGGGGCGTGGTTAGCAAGTCAAACACTCTGTCAATCGACGCAACGGCACGCTGGTAAAGGTCCAGCGTGCTGCCAAGTCGTGTTAGTGGCCACAGTAGGCGTTGAGTCATGAAGATCATGACGCTGTACTGCCAGACCTCAAGCTTTCCCTCCAGCGTCATGCGGCCTCCATAGAAGAGGATTGCAATGAAGCCCGTAACAATGATCATACGGATGACTGGCACAAACGCTGAACTCAGCCGAATTGCATCGCGATTTCGCGCCTGATACTCGAGGCTCTCTTTGCTGATCTTGTCGCGCTCTATCGACTCTGCGGTAAAACTCTTGATGGTTGCAATGCCACCTAAGTTGTTCGCCAGATGGGCATTCAAGTTGCTGACTTGTTCTCGTACGGCGGCGTAAAGTGGGGCGAGTTGCTTTTGAAAGTAAATCGATCCCCAGGCGATGAATGGCATGGGCAAGATCGTCATCCAACCAATGCCCGGTGCGATTGCGAGGAAGATGCCGCCGATCACAAGCGTCGTCGTAACGACTTGCAGGATGTCATTGGCGCCTTCATCAAGGAATCGTTCGAGTTGATTGATGTCGTCATTCAAAATCGCCATCAATCGACCGGAGGATTGATCCTCAAAATACTACATGCCCAGGCCTTGATGTGGTCGTATGCGTCCATGCGCAGCGAGTGTTGGACGGCTTGTGCGAGGTTTCGCCAGCGGACGCGATAGAGATACTCGAAGACTGATTCGAGCAGCCAGATGAGTCCGGTGGTGCCAGATAGGATTACAAGCTGAGTTTCAAGTTCGGGGAAGCCAAGCCAGGCGATAACGGATTGGTCGCGTTGGACAACAATGTCGACAGCCATACCAATTAGCACGGGCGGCGCGAGGTCGAATAGCTTGTTCAGGACAGAGAATATCGTTGCCCACCAAGCGGTCGAATGATGCTGGGATCCGTACGTCCAGAGACGTACAAGTGCATGAGCGTTTGCGGAAGGGGAAGCTGTCACCTGGGACATGCAGAGTACCGTCGTTGGGATGTGGTCGATACGTTCCCACGCAATGGCGGGCTGTGGGGTTGGCCGTTGCGTAGTTTCTTAACAATAAGAATGCGATTTGCCTTAATGGTTCGCGGGGTCTGTCTGTCCCTTGGTATCTGATCGAGAGTACAATACAAGCCCGATTGCAACGTCAACGCTAGTTTAGTCACCATGCATAGAAAACCACTCTCGCGAAACTGGGCTTTGCTGATCGTCGGCTTAGCGATGTTCTCACATAGTGCCGCCGCTCATGCGCAAGATGCTAAGGCGAAAGCGAAGAATTTGCGCGCAACGATCGAAGCCTGGGATACTAACAAGAACGGAAAACTGGAGACATCGGAGATTCCGGAGCAGCAGCGGCGGAAGGTCATAAGTTGGGCATCCAAAAAAGGGATGAATGCTAAGAAGCCGCTGACTATCTCCGATTTGTTTTCGAAGACATCTAAGCCGAAAATCGACAAGCAGGCAAAGAAGGCAGCGAGGAAAGCCAACAAAAGTAAGAAGCCGGACGACGCTGTTGATATGGAAACGAAGAAGCAAGGCTTCGGAGCTAACTCTGCCGCGAACTCAGTCGATAGCAAGAAGGCGACGGGTTTTGGGCAGTCTCTGGATGATCGAAACCAGGATGGTAAATCGAGTGGCGATGAGCGGGCTGCTGGAGCCGGAGGCAACGCAGAAAAGAACGACGCAAAGAAAGATGATGCGAAAAAGGACGACGCAAAGAGAGCCGCTCGATTTGCCGCCCGAAGCGTGATGTATCAACACGACGAGAACAAGAACAAACGCCTTGAGCGGTCCGAGTGGAAGAAGCTCAAGGGCGATCCGAGCAAGGCAGATCGGAACAAAGACAATGTGCTTACGCTAGCCGAATTGACGGATCATCTGGCGGGATACGGTAGTCGCGAAGAGAAGCCTCGGCCGAACTACCGAGTGAAGCGAGAGCAGAAACGCAAAGCAAAGTCCGGGGTACGGACGACATATCGCTTCCTCACGCCGCACGAGCGACTGCCCGAGGGATTGCCCGATTGGTTCGCCGAGCGTGATACGAATGGGGACGGGCAACTGAGTTTGCGAGAGTATGCCCCTAGCTTGACGCGTGCCAAGTACGAGAAGTTCTCTCAATTGGATCAAAACAACGACGGATTGCTCGTTGCCAAAGAATACTTAGTTGCAACTGAGCAATAGTCACACTTTGACGCTACTTCTCTGGTGCGTCTTCTTCTGTCTGGCTGTTCGCCAAGTCAGCCAACGAGTCCTCGTCCTCTCGCCGATGTCCGCTTGCAAGGCTCAGAATTGGTAGAGGATCGAACGCCTGCCAGGCTGGTAGTCCGGACGCCATCGCAGCCATCAGGTAACCGCCCCGCACGGTCCAGATCAAGTAACCCAGAGTTGCGGCGCTTGTGATTGCGGTTGCCGTTCCGACGGCCACCGATTGTGCTCGTGCAAGGGTTTCAATCTTGTCGCGAACGACGTTAATGTTGTCCCATTGCAGGTCGGTTTCGTAGAAGTGTCCGATCAAGCCGGATTGAAAGGCGCTTCTGAAAGAATCGACGGCCTCTCGGGCACCTTGAAGGATTCTCTGCTGTACGATCGCTGGAGAATCGTGGTCGGAATGTTGAACGTTCACGTCCAGCGAGACGTTCAAACGGTTTGCAAGTATTGCTGTTGCTGACTGTGTGTCGCCGTCACGAACGTCTAGACCGTCACCTTGGCCAGCATGCCGGATGAAGCTGCTGCCGGTGGAATCTGTCGAATCTGGATCTGCGTTGGTGTCGTCTTGGGGATCATCTTCCGGTTCGGTAGTGTCGTCACCAGGGTCGCTGTTGTCATCTGGATTGTCTGTTCCGTCACCTGGTCCACCCGAACCGGGCCCGCCGGTAATTGGTACAAGAGGCGTAGGGTCGACCGTGATGAATACCGTGACGGGAGCTGAAGACAGTAGCCCGTCGTTTGCCATGTAGGTGAAACTGTCGAGACCAATGAAGCCCGGAGCCGGTTCGTATTCGAAGGAACCGTCGGGGTTTAGTGTGATGGTCCCGTTTGCTGGACCGCTCACAAGTTGGGCGGTGATCGGATGGCTTTCAGCGTCGACATCATTCAGCAAGACGCTGTCCACAGGATCGACAGTTAGTGTGTTTCCTGAGTTGGCAGTAAAGTTGTCTTCCAGGCCGATCGGTGCATCGTTTACGCCTGTGATTCCGATGGCGACCGTGGAGATGTCGCTACCGCCATTGCCGTCGCTGACGC
>CAYQMZ010000851.1:0-3514 GCA_964418725.1 uncultured Pirellulaceae bacterium | reverse complement strand
CGGCGTCCGTCAGGGCGGCGTTGATCAGTTTGTGTACGTCATCCCAAATACGATTCGCATCGTGCTCGACCCACCCCGGTTGTGGGAAAATTTGAGGGAATTCAGAGTACGCCCGTCCTCGAATCGATCCAGCCTTATCAAAGACCAGAATGGTGGAACCGGTTGTGCCTTGGTCAATTGCAAGTACAAAGTCGCCCATCAAAATCCCTTCCCATTGGAGTTGATAAGACGACTATCGTACCGCTAACTGGTGCTCACAGGAACAGAATTACGTGGCGAATGTGTGGCCACGTGGCTAACGCTTGCGTGACGAAAGTCGCAGCCGATCCGGGAGGAACAAGCGTCGCCTTTCGCTCTGCGAAAGTCCTCGTCCTCTACTAGATACTAGAAAGCACTAAGCTTTCAGCCTCGATTAGTGCCGGGCTACTCGATGTTCCTAAGACAATCCGGTCTGGATTTGCCGAACGCGACTCTTTACATAGGTCGCCAAATAGACCGCACCGGCCAAGCCGATGGCTCCGATTGTCGCAAAGCTTCGATAGCGGCCAGGTAGTACTCTTGCGGCACGTAAAAGCACGGCTCCCAAAGGCGCTCCCTTGATAACGTTTGTCGTTGCTTCGACGTGGGCGTCTACTTGAGAGGAAGCGGCTTCACCCGTTTTGCACCACACCACGAAGTGTTCGCAGTTGTTGCCGAAAACGGAGTAGGCGTCTTCACCCAGACGCTGCTCAGCACGCGTCATGACGGTGTCGACATCGTCAACGCGAGCTCCGCCATAGTCGCGGATCAAAACCTCGTTGCCGAGTGCGAAGTCGTCGAATTCAGATCGAGTGATCGCGGCCGGTTGATCGGGCCTCAGCTTCCCCGTGATCTTTTCCAACGGAGTAAGCTCGTAGTGAATAACGGTTCCGTCACCGCAGTCGATGCCATGATGCGAATACGTGCCGCCTGCCATGTAGTAATAAAGGTGGTCACCTCGTGCCATTATTTTCTCGTTCCTAGTCCCAGTAGACTTTCTTGCTTTCCCTATCGTGTTTTCGCTTGGTCAAAAGCCAAATTGGCAAAAAACGGGTGTGTTTTGACTCGAATTGCCCCTGTTTTTGCTTCGTTGGCCCTTCCAAAGGGTGGGCGATTTTTCGAAATGTTGACCAGTCATTCTCGAATACCTTTATGAACGTGTGCTGGCGGATCGGCGTGACCGACCAGCGATGTCTGCGTTCAGTTAAACCAAAAACTCTAGGGGTATTCAATTCATGAGCGTTGTTGACAACGAAAATAAAGCCAAAGACTTCTACCAAAGACTGCGCGCGAAAATCCGCAGTCAGCTAGCGAAGCGTACAACTGACAGTTCGAAGGGGCCTGAGTACGACAAGTTCGTCGAGACTCTGGCGGTTCTGCCTGACTTGTTTCACCTCGCGATCAAATGCATTTTTGACAAGACCATTCCTGTCGAGAACAAGGGTGCGCTCGTCCTGGCTGTTGCCTATGTCATGAGCCCAATCGATTTGATTCCGGATCCGTTCTTTGTGGTCGGATGGTTGGATGATTTGATTGTGCTGACGATGGGGCTAAACAAGTTCCTGGATGTGAACAACTTTGCGATCAAGCAAGCCGTAACGAGGCATTGGGCAGGTGAAGGTGAAGTGCTGGACACGATTAAGCATGTTCTGGCAACGGCGGACGCCGCCATCGACTTCTTGCCAAAGCGCCTCTTCCAAACTATTCGAGGCATGTTTACGGCCTAGGTTCGTTGTTGCACTTCGCACAAATGCCCCCCGGCTTCGGCCTCCCATGGTCGAAGCCGCATCGTTGTGCTTGGTTGAGTGTCGCTCGTAGTATCGTCTTGAGCCGGAAAAACCACCCGTCCGGTTGAAGTCGGTACTACGAACCGCCAAGTAGCCTGCGGGGCTGGAATCCCGGGTGTGTTCAATCGGTGTGGCTTCCCGCGCGAGGCTTCAATCAGCTTCGTTTCAATCGAGGCTATAATGCAGCAAGAAGATCGCCCAACACGAATGGCGATCTGACTCTGATAGTGGTCCTCGATTGTCTCACTGAATCTCCCGTGTTCCGTTCGCTGTTCCGTTTCTCGATTCGATCCGTGCTGCTGCTGACGGCGTTCGTTGCCGTTGCCGTCTGGTGGCTAGCATTGCCATCCGCGACCGCGAATCGATTCGCTAGTGCGATAAACGCCAAACAATACGACGAAGCCGCCAACATGTTTGTGGTCGACGGCTCCAATTCAATGCTCACGAAATGGAAGCCGCTCGTTCAAGCCCACGCAGTCCCCACCGAGCTGACTTTGCGAGACCTGTTGCGAGGTCGCCGCGCTATACATTTGTCCGTGACGTATCAAAACAAGTTCGCGGACATTCCGGGGTTCTTCCCATTGGAAGCCGACAACCGTGGCATCCACTTGCTCAACAACATTCAATCGTCTGAAGCAGACCGATTTACGTTCAAGTAGATCTGGTATCTAAGTCATAAACGAATTCCGGCGTGCGGAACAAACGTTCCGCACGCCGGACGCAAGTCTAAGCGGCGTTGCCTAACGACTGCGGGTCTATTTGATTAAAGCTCGTGTGGCCATATTACGCGTCGCCGTTCGCTCTGCGAAATGCTCCTTATTCGAATCGACCTCGGCGGCGAACTCGTTGCTGGGCAACCTGCGGTTCGCTACTGATTTCGACTTGCTGAACAACGATCGCGTCGTCCGAATCTTCGAAGGGCGAGCGGAAGAGACTCGAACTATCGGTGAACGAGAGTTGTTGGAAGCTCGCGCCGCCAACACCACCAGTCGGTGTGAACGTACCGCTTTGCACGTCGTTCCAATTCACTTGTGTCGACCAGCGATCCCAGAACTCAATCGTGAAGAAGTTCCCTGTTGATCTCGAGACCCACCAGTTGCCCTGTGCTCGACCTGCAATGTCGTCGTTCCCATCGCCGTTGAAGTCGTCAACCAAGACATCTTCCCAGGTCACAGCATTGGACCAGCGTCCCCAGAATTCCATTCCGAAGGTGGAACCTGTGGAGTTTGCAATCCACCAGTTGCCCAGTGCTCGGCCTGCAATGTCGTCGAATCCGTCTCCGTCAAAATCGCCCGTAACGACGTCTTCCCAGGTGACGGCATTGGACCAGCGACCCCAGTATTGGTTTTGGAATGCTTGGCCGGTCGATGTTGCGATCCACCAGTTGCCGCCGGTGCGTCCTGCGATGTCATCGTCTCCGTCGCCATCGTAATCGGCCACGAGTACGTCTTCCCAGGTTACTGCGTCAGACCAAGCTCCCCACTGGTCGAAGTTGAATTGTTGTCCGTTCGACTGATCAACGAACCAAGTTCCGCTGGTCCGCCCGGCAAGGTCTGTCATGCCGTCACCGTTGAAGTCGCCGGTGACGATGTTGTCCCAGGTCACGTTAGTGGACCAGTGACTCCAGAACTCGATCGAGAAATCAGCACCCGTCGACCGCGCGACCCACCATGCACCACCATCCGTGCGACCGATGATGTCGCTGAGCC
>CAYQMZ010000850.1:0-3516 GCA_964418725.1 uncultured Pirellulaceae bacterium | reverse complement strand
GTTCCAATGCTGCTTCACGAACTCTTTCATACGGGACTCAACGACTTTTCTCTGCTGCTTGTCGTCTCTTGCGTCCCAGATTTCACCCGGATCGTTTGCACCTGGCTGGGGAATGACATGCACGACAACCAGATCACCTTGATCGCCCACGACGTCTGTTGCGCATTCCAACGTAGCGATTGCATCTTCCGGGTTTCCGAAGTCGATCGGTACGATTGCCGGGCCGGAAAGAAAGCCTTCAGGAGATCCTGCGAAGGGATTCTCGTCTTGCTTCAGAACAAGCGTCGCACAACCTGCATTTCGAACGACGCGCTCGGCCACCGAGCCTAGGACGAAGCGTCGCAGGCCTGTTCGCCCGTGTGATGAGAGGACAATTAGGTCGGCATCAATTTCCGACGCAAAGCCGACAATCGAGTAACCGGCGTCGCCGATTCGGACGTTGGTATTAAAGTTCTTGTCGGCGTGCTGCGAAAGCCACTTTTGCAAGTCCGCTTTCGCGTTCTCCAGCAGACCGTCGTCCACTAGCCCGTTGATATAGCCACCGTAGGGCGTTGAAAGCTCTGGCAGTACGTAGACTGCTTGCAACGTGCTGCTGTCCTCCGCCAGCCTGTCTACGACTCGAGCTGCGTCTGCGGAAGCGTCGGAGTAGTCCACTGGTAGAACGATGGTTTTGTTGGCGAACCAATTCATGGCTGCTCCTTATGTTGTTTTCGGATTTCCTGGATAGCGCGAAGTAGCGACGACGTTTTGTTACGAGTGCCGGGGATTGCCTTGAGGTATGCGCGTGCCGAGTCGTGATGCTTACCTTGTTTGCTGTACTCGTCTCCAAGTTGTTTGAACAAAGCTGCCGCGGAAGCATCAAGCTGGCACGCGGCGTCTAACTCGACTTCTGCCAGGCGAAGCGATGTTTGCGAGATGAAGACGTGCGTTCGCGCTAAGTGACTGGTGACGACAAAGTCATCTAGTTGCAGCGTTGTGAGCAGGTCACCAACAGTTGGCTGACGAGGTGGCAGCATGCGGTTTGGGAAGATCGTGCCCTTATCGAGTGCGCACAATCTGGTAGTGGGAGGGCAGAGCAGAGCGTCGCGATCAAGTCGCGCAGCTTCGGCAATTGCTTGTTCGAAGTGCAGTAGTGCCGAGTCTTGAAGATCTGAGTGTGTTGGCAGCTCTGAGAATTCGTAATTCGATAAGTCGCTGGTTGTTGGTTGGCGTTCGTCCAAGCAAATTCGCATCAGGTCAATTACGCCCAGCAAATGTTCGCGGACAGCCGCTGCGGGAGAGTCCTCTGATAGCCTCCGCAGGACTTTCGCGGCTTCTTCGATTCGGCCGAGTTGCACATGGGCCGAGCCAATCGCTATGACACGCCAACACTCTGATGTCTCATCCACCAAGAGTTGATTCCACCCGTCGATGGCTCGTTCGTGGAATCCCTGTTGGTGGTCTTCAAGAATGCCCCAAACGATTCGCGGCGTTGGAATTTCCTCTTCCGATGCTTCGGATACCTCACTCGTCCAAGGAGTGGAAGGCACCCTGGTGTCGGCCGCTGTCGTTTGTGTAGCGATCAGGACAAGTGCAAGCGTGAGCGTGACGAGGATCAGCCATTTGAGCAATGTGAATTCGAGAGATACGTGATGTCTTAGATTCATGGCTCCAGTCCTGAGGGTTGGGATTCCTGTCGTCAGGCTGTAATTCACAAGAGCTCATCACCATCGCGTTGAACTCCGCTTGCGAATCATTGAATTGCGAATCGTCGATTCGCGTTTCATTGATGGAAGAATGACGCAAGACGCGTACCGAATTGGGCTGCATGACACGGCCCGTGCGTTTGGGAGTGGTATGTCAGATTCAATCGAAGCTGGTTGCAGAGCAACCGAGATCTCGATGCACAGTGCGAGTGAGCGGATGTGAGCGTGCACGATTAATGTGTGCGGATCGGCGCGCTCTCAACCGGTTTTCGTCGGATTGGTACGTGAAGTCCGAGAAAAGCACAGTGGTGCGTGGCTGGTATGTCGGTTGCGATTAGATGTTGCGAACCAATTCGTGCTATCCAAGAAACCACGACCGTCCTAGATTTCATGATCAAGCTAAACACAAATCAAAACGCACAGCCGGCCAGCAGCGGCACGACCAAACGAATGACGATTCCGAATGAGGTGGCTACTGGTTCGAAGCCGATGCACCAACCAGCAAAGTCGCGAGCGAACACCGGTACCTTTTTCACGCGTCATCAAACGATGATCAACTTCTGGCTAGATTCAGCCTTACTGCTGAATTTCATGGCCCTGATCTGGGTGTCGGTGATCGTTCGATTTATCTTTCCGCCGGCCGAGAATGCTGCGGGCTTTGTGCTCTGGGGCCTTAGCCTTAGCCAATTCATGGACGTTCAATTTGGCGTGTTGGCTGTCTTTTGCCTTGGCATCGTGGTGCACCTGATGCTGCACTGGACGTGGGTCTGTGGCGTGATTGGCAGCAAGCTGCTGCGTTCGCGAGATGGCACAAAACGGACGATGGACGACGGCCAGCGAACCATCTTCGGCGTGGGGTTGATGATTGTGCTGTTGAATGTGATGGGCGTTGGCATTGCAATCGCCGCACTGGCAATTCGGTCGCCCATGTAAGACCGCCGGCTGTTATCTCTGGTCGACTTGTGACTTGTCGACTCGATCTGTTCGGTAATAGAAGACCCGCCGGCGCCAAATCGACCATCACTCGCACATGGGGCAGGCACTTACCGGATCATCCGATAGCAAGTAGCCCATCCCTCGTGCGATCGACATTACGCCGGCGATAACGACGCACCACGCAGCAATGCGGAGCAGTTTTCCGCGAGTGCTCATGGCTAATCTGTTGCCGCCGATGCCGGTCAGAACCATTACGGGAACGGTGCCAATTCCGAACGCCGCCATCAGGCTGGCGCCTGCTAGGACTCCTCGTGTACTCGCGGCCATGCCGAGGAACCCGTAGACCAGGCCACAAGGCAGAAAACCAGTAAAGAGACCCGCGAGAAATATGCTCACGCGGCTAGGGCTGCGCAGGAAATTAGATAGCAAGCCTCCGGCGAGGCATGGTCCGTTCGGACCTGAGGAGCTATTGGGTAAAACACCTGCAGTTGCGAGTCCTTGGTAGACCAGAAACGCTCCGGCAACGATAGACAACAAAGCCGGCACGCTGACCCAATCGGACACCTGCCCGTTGAGGCGAAATCCGAAATAGCCAGCCGCAGCACCAAGCATCGCGTAGGTAAAGATACGACCAACACTGTAGAGCAGTTGGCGGCTTAGACCATAGCCACTGCCTTGATTGCCGCCGCCCAGCATGATGGCGAAGGGACCGCACATGCCAATACAGTGGGACGATCCCAGAAAACCGGCGACGAAAACTAAGGGAAGCTCGAACACGTCTTTTTCAGTGAAGCCTGTGTCGGATAACGATTTGAAATGAGGAACCAATCACGTATTCAGTAGCTCGTTGGGAGTAGGCGTTGTAGCTGCGGGCGTCTGAGCATCAGAGGAAGAC
>CAYQMZ010000849.1:0-3527 GCA_964418725.1 uncultured Pirellulaceae bacterium | reverse complement strand
TTCGCCAAAGCTTGTGCGGAGTCCCAGGCCACGACCTAGTGCGTACTCGGCAGCATCGAGACCTGTAAACGTTCGGCGATCCAATGAGGTGTAGCTCTCGCCGGATGCGTTCTGCATGAGTACGACGGTCCAGTGCGGCGCGTTGTCATCTAGCCAAGATTCCAAGCGATTAAGTTGTTCCTTGGCGATTCCCAAATTGCCCTTCACGAACAAATGCTGCTCGGGGGACCATTTGTCAATCACTTCATTGGCGTTGCGGACTTCTGTGTAGCCCGTACCAAGGTTTAGCGACACTCCCTGCGCGCTCGCCTGCTTTGCGGGAGCGATGAAAGGTAGTCCGATGATCGCCGTGGCGGCACCTAGGTAGAGCCCAATGGTTAGACCGACGGAGAGTCGCAGGGATTGGGAAGTTCTTATATGCATTGGATGTCCGTGGGGCAACGATCCGGCGGTTCCAGTTCTATCGCAGAAAACTGAGGTTATTGTAGATGGATTGGGCTGTAGTTCTATTGGGAGCGGATTGTTCGGGTTGTGTAGAGGTTTTTTCGTAGCTTGACGAGCGAGTCACTTTCGTTTCAACTCGACTAGGGGCGACTGGACTCCAAGCCGGTGGGCTTTCGAGCTCACCTCTTCGGGGTTACCCCGAGGGATTTTTCTAGCACGGTATTACCAACGCAGCAGTGCCGTGGACTGCCGTCCACGAATATGCTTGCAGCAGACAGTGACTCGTTGGACTGGTCGCCCCTCTTTTTGCAATGTTCGCAGCCCACGGACTTCGTTGGGAATCGACAAGCCTCGGTCGCAAGGCGGCACGCTATGAACCGCGAAGCTTTGATCGAGGACGTGCTGGACAAAGTTGCGGGCACCATGCTGATTGGGCCGTGGCGGTTTCATTCTATCTGGCGAGATCTCCGCGAGCTGATTCCCGGTCGTCACAGTTTGACTCAGCACGTGGTGCAGTTCGCGTTTTGGCAGTTTCGTAAGAAGCCTAAGGTTGCCGCACTGCGAAAGCACCTTGCCAAGCATGGCGATTTGGTTGCTGTGATTCGGGAAGACCGTAAGATTCAGCGGGCGGTCGCGCGGTGGGAAGTGGTAGCCAGAGAGTTGGCTGATGCCCTGTTGCAGGTCGAGCCACCTTCTTCCGATGTATCTGGTGCGCCGTCGGAGGTGAGTTGGCACGACGCGACTCATGTAGAGCGTACTCTGGCTCAATTGGTTGGGCGGCGGCAAGCTTGGATGGCTAAGCTCGCGAAGGAGTTAGTGGCGACTTGTGCAGCCAACGTCGAGGCAGAGAGCCTTGCTGCAGTGGTCGCAGTCAGTGACGTCTTCCGGTCGGCATTTCAACGGTTTGACTCGGTGCGTCAACTGGCCAATCGTTCTCGCGTCGGTCAGATGAGGCCTTGTGGTGTTGCGCCTCGCAGTTGGCGAGTGCCGGAGATTGTCAGTCCTCAGCAGCTTGCCGATTGGCTGGCACTTCCGTTATCTCGTTTGCTTTGGCTGGCGAACGGGACAGCGGAATTTCGCAGTAGTGCCGCCGCCCAGCACTATCGTTATCGTTGGTCACCAAAACGATCCCGAGGTTATCGGTTGATCGAGGCTCCGAAGCCGGCGTTGAAAAGCGTGCAGCAAGACATTCTGCATGGGATTCTCAATCGCATTCCCGGCGATGGTAGTTCGCACGGTTTTCAAAGCGGACGCAACATCAAAACCTATTGCGCGCCGCACATCGACTCTGCAATGGTGCTGCGGCTGGATCTGAAGGACTTTTATGTTTCGGTGCAAAGGAAACGGGTGCAAGCGATCTTTCGCACGGCTGGCTATCCTGAGGCCGTAGTCCAACTTCTTAGTCAGTTGTGTACGAACTGTACGCCTCGTTCTGTGATTGCACTATCGCCCGCATTGGGGGCGCGTACGACTGACGAGAATGCGTTTCGTGCCTCACACCTGCCACAAGGCGCACCCACGTCCCCTGCACTCGCTAACTTAAGCGCGTATCGGCTGGATCGTCGCATGTCGGGGCTGGCTGCCAAATTCTGCGCGAACTACACGCGGTACGCCGACGATCTTCTTTTTTCTGGCGAGGCCGACTTTGCTCGCCAAGCAAAGCGATTTCACGTCCTCGCACTAGCCATCGCGCTGGACGAAGGGTTTCAGATTCAGCCACGCAAGACGCGTATGATGCGGCGAGGCGTGCGGCAGACGGCCGGTGGGCTCGTCGTCAACGACAAAGTAAATACGTCTCGTCGAGAGTACGAGCGACTGAAGGCCACGCTGCACAACTGTAAAAAGTTCGGTCCGGAATCCCAGAACCGACAGGGGCATGCCGATTTTGAAGCCCACCTGCGAGGATTGGTGAGCTTTCATGCTCACATCAATCCTGCACGTGGTCAAAGTCTGCTACGGGCGTTTCAGGATGCCTTCTCTGGATCGGATGAAACGCCCTAAGGCTTGCGATTATTGGTCGACGCGAATCGCGAGACAGTTGTCGATTGCCGCGTCGATCCTCTCGTTCGTGATGACCTTTTCGCTGCGTGCGAAGTCACACGAGTTGGCAACCTGCTGCAGGATATCGCGGGGTTGGCAGAATCTGAACGGTCGCTGGGAGCCGACGTAGTGCGTCTGGATAAGGTGATCTAGAACAGACGATTCGTACGTCAGCCCAAACTTCTCGGCAACGTTTGCAAAGACTTCGCGATACTGTGCTTCGGATGGATCCGCTGCATGAATCGTGAAGGGAACTCGACGTAGGAAAGCTTCGTCGACCAAGTTCTCTGGGCTGAGGTTTGTCGAGAAGACCATCAGTAGGTCGAATGGCACGTCAAAGGATCGGCCGCTGCGGAGGTTCAGGATGTCGTTCCGTCGTTCGAGCGGAATGATCAAGCGGTTCAGCAACGCGTCGATGTTGAACTTTTGTCGGCCGAAGTCGTCGATGACCAGTGTGCCGCAATTCGCCTTCATTTGAATTGGAGCTTCGCTGATGCCAGTGACTTCGTTGGTGGTCACTTCCAAATTTTCAAGTCGAAGTTCACCGCCAACCACGATCGTTGGACGCTTAACGTAGACCCAACGTCGGTCAATGCGTGCGTCGTTGATCGAAAGCTCTTCGCCCCAAGGCAGTTCTTCATGTTTGGTTGGGTCGAACAAGCGAATGATTTCGTTGGCGGCGTGAATTGCGCGAGGAATCCAAATGCCTTCGCCGAACACGGATGTGATGCTGGAAGCAATGCAAGTTTTGCCGTTTCCGGGGGCACCGTGCAGGAAGAATCCCTTGCCCAGGTTGACGGCTTCTCCAAGTTGACGTTGCACGCGTTCGCTAAGCGTCATGTCGCGGAACGTTCGCTTAATGTCGCCTAGGGTTGGCTTCAGGTGACGAACTGATTGAGCTTCAACGCTGGCCACGTAATCGGTAAGCGTGACGGGAGCTGCACCGAAGTACGTGCTCTGGTTGATGTGCGACCTGGCTCGTTCGACACCACGCGGCGACAGTTCGTATAGAAAGTCGCCAATAGCTGTCGCCGAACGATACC
>CAYQMZ010000848.1:0-3531 GCA_964418725.1 uncultured Pirellulaceae bacterium | reverse complement strand
CCTTCAAATGGCCTGTTTTTTCTTGAGGTAGCTGGCTTTGAAAATTCCAATGGTGACTATGAAGTCGTGCTTGAAGAGTTGGACGAGCTGCCCAATGACGACCACGGTAATCGAGCGGAGTTAGCGACGACTGCGGATGTAAATGAGACCGTGATCGGTTCCATCGATTATCAATCAGACGAGGATTGGTTGCAGATTTCTGCCGTGGCAGGCGGAGCGTACACCTTCAATGTCTTGCTTGATTCATTGGACGATTCCGTCCTGCGGGTTTACGACAGCGACGGCGAAACGTTGCGGGCGGAAAACGACGATGTCGCCTATCCCGATCGCAGTTCTCGTATCGAGTGGACGGCGTCCACGACTGGGCCCAAGTACGTCGTAGTCTCTGCCTTTGACGGCTTCTTAGGCGACTACCGATTGACTTCCGATGCAGTTCTTCCTGAGTTGCCGTTGGGAGACTTGGATGCAAATGGTGCCATTGATGCCGACGATATCGACGCAGTGTTTGCCGCAGTTCGAGACGAGACTAGCGACTCGAACTTTGACTTGAATGGTGACGGGATCGTCGATGCTGCGGACGCTGAAGTGATCGTTGAAGAAATCGTCGGCACAGTCGCCGGCGATTCCAATCTGGATAGGACAGTGAACTTCGAAGATTTCCTCGCGATCGCTCGCAACTTCGGCGAATCGGGCGGTTGGAGTAACGGAGATTTTAACGGCAACGGGATGATCGACTTCGATGACTTTCTACGACTGTCTCGCAACTTTGGCGAGTCGCGAGACTAGCGGCAGCGTTATTGGACAACGAGTTTAGCCGAACGGTTTGAACGCTAACTTGCGCCTCGCGCAAGTTGTTTTGCTTGCTCTATCCAATTGTCTCGGTCGATTCGATCTGGGAAACAGTCGATCTGACTAGCCATCCATTCGACATCGCTCCGCGTAAACGCTGCCAATTGGTGGAAGTGGTAGACGCCGCGTTGGTTGAGAGTCTCTTCGAACACCGGGCCGATTCCCTTCACGCGTTTCAAGTCGTCAGCTTGACCGTTGATAGGTGCCGACAATAGGCCAGCGGGAGGCGGAGCATCGGATACGAACTTCTTGGTTTTGCTGTTCGCGTCCATGGCCTGGGCAACCGCTGGAAATGCATTTTTCCATTTGAGTATCCACGACCAATCCCAGCGAATGTTTTTATTGCGGAGTTGCGATTCCCAAGCACGACGCTGCTCGTAGGGCAGATTTTCTAGTTCCTCGACGCTGCGGAATCCAGAGGCATTCAGCTCCGCCGCAACTGCGGGATCGATTCCAGGTAGCAACGCCCATCCGGCCTTAGCGGCCGCTTTTTCGTTCGACGCTCTCTTGATCGACGTGTTCTTGTTCGAAGGTGTCGCCACATCAGCATTGGTGGCCGGTCGTCTTACCCGCGTGGCGGATGTCGTAGCGAATTGCGGAGCAGTAAATACCCGCGGCGAGGCATCCGCTCGCCAGTTACGCATCCAGGTCCAATCCCAGTTGATGCCGTTTGCTGCTAAGCCCGCTGCTAACTTGTTGCGATCAGCAGGGTGCATGTTTTCGATTTGCTCGAAACTGTGAATTCCCAGCTTGTCGAATGCAGCGATCAGTCGGTCGTCTGCTCCATGTATACGGTGCCATTCGGTCTTGGGGCCGCGTAGTCGTGGAATCGAAAGCGAGGCAGCCAGTGCCGTCAGCCCTGTAACTGCGGCGGCTTGCTGGCCGGAGAATGAACCGGTGCTAGACGCTGTTGAACCTGAGCTGGTTGCATCGGAACCAGAAGCCGCTCGCGTGCTTTGAGTCGTCTGGCGAATCGTTTTCGCCCTGAGTGCGCTGGATGAGGTGTCGAACTGCGGTTTTATTCGGGGGCGTTCAACTGCATCACCAATCCAGTTCTTCATCCAGGTCCAATCCCAATTGATCCCTTGGGATGCCAACTGCAATTCGAGCTTCTTGCGCTCGTCGGGCCCCATCTTTTCCAGCTGGTCAACATTCTTGATTCCGCTCGCCTGGAATGCATTGGCAAGACGCTCGTCGACGCCGTTCAGTTTTTTCCAATTGGTATTCGGTGCATCACTGCGAGGTACGACAACCGGTGGTGGTGGCGCTTTGACGGATGAATTGTGCTTCTTGGTTGGGGCGGAACCCGCCGACACGGAACCCGTTGCCGTGGTCCAACCCTTGACCCAATTCCAATCCCAATCGAGTCCCTTCGTTCGAAAGTGCGTTTCAAGTTTTTCCCGATCCGCCGAAGACAATGCGTTGAGCTGTTCTGGGTTCCGAATGCCCAGGTTCTCTAGGTCTTTGGCGACGCCGTCATTGATCCCTGGCAAGCCGGCCCACTTAACCGCCGGTGCGTTGGTCTTAGGCAGAAGTAGCGATGGTAATTGTGTGAGTGCAGTGGCCGCAGTTGCTCCCGTCGCGATACCCTTCCAGCCCGATAGCCAGTTCCAGTCCCACTGAAGCCCCTTGGCTTGCAGTTCTTGTTGGAACGCATTGCGGTCGGCACTGTTCATCGCAGCCAGTTGGTCAGGGCTCTTGATCCCCATGGATTTCAATTCGCTGGCTAACTTCGAATCGATACCCGGAAGTCCATCCCACTCAACGACGTTAGGCGATTCCCTATTCGATTCGTTGCGAGAATTCAGATGTGACTCGGCGGAAATGCCTTTGGAGTCAGCGGCTGCAACTGTGGCGGCACTGCGCTTGGTAATGTGTGATTGCTGCTCCGCAGTCGTGGAGGTGGCCGAGTCGCCGGCCGAGGTGTTGCTGTGTGCCTGCTGCAGCCGTTCAAACTGTAACTTTGCGGCGGCGATGCGGTCCACGTAGTCTTTGCACCATGTGAGGTAGGCCCACCACAGTCCTAGTGCGAAGAAGAACAAGGCAAGCAAAGCCCAGAACAACGGCCACTGACTTAGGAAGAACGAGATTGATGCGATCATGCTTAGCTGCTTTTATTCGACACTGCCCCGAATTGTTTGTTAGCCGGCCGACGATAGCCGATCGTGGTCGCGTTTCAGTCGCGAACATTCGTTTTCCCAGTGCGTTAGGTCCTCTCGATAGCGAGCCCACGCCAACCAGCCGACGCAGAGGCCCGCGAGGAAACAGACGGCCGCCATCCCGAAAACTAAAGGCAGAACATTCGATAGGTAATATTGGAGAGTTGTCATTGTTGACTTTCGTCTTTGCTGAGCGATTTGAAGGTCTACTGGTGCTCTAAACTCAGCGTTGCGAGAACGCTGTGTCCGAGCCAAGATTGTTCAAATCGAATTACGGCTTCTTCTGTTCGGGCTGAGGCTTTGGTGGTGCTGCCTTGAGAATCACCCACGAGGCGATGTTGACTCCGTTGCGGTCGAAGACGACCTCGACTCGGTCACCAGCTCCGTACTTGGTGACAGCCGCAACCAGATCGGCAAACTTCCCGACGGGTGCACCACCGAACGAAACGATTTTGTCACCGACGCGTACGCCTGCTTCTGCCGCGGCCGAGCCGACTTCGACGCGTCGAACCAACGAATCACG
>CAYQMZ010000847.1:0-3537 GCA_964418725.1 uncultured Pirellulaceae bacterium | reverse complement strand
ATGCTCGCGAGTGGGGGTGGCTTGGCATACTTGGCGGACCATTCGTCCGAGTCGGTCCTGCAAGGGGACTTTGCTACGCCAACGGCCAGCATCACGATTGCTGGGTCGTTTGCGGCGATGCTAGGCCTCGCCATCGTGCGAGGATCGAGAAAACCTGATCCCCTGATTGCTCGCCTGGTTGTGGGAGCCGCTGTTGGCGGAGCGGTTGGAGTTGCTGGAACTGCAAATCAGGTTTGGCACTTGAACGGTGGGCAGTGGCTGCTTCTTAAGCCGTTGGCTATCGCCCTCCCCTTCTTCGCGCTCGATTGGTCGAAAAGGACCGAGCGAAACCGCACTCGACGCGTGGATGGTTGGGCGTTGGTGGGTTGTGCCGTGATCACTTACGTAGCCGGCGTCTTGGTTACCGATCACGCTTGGCTGCCTGTTTACCCGATACTAGCGTCGGCCGTTTCGTTTGGCATCGGGCTTTGCATACAGCTACTCAGTCCATTTCACCAGGAACATTCCGTTGTTGGCCCCGCCGCGTCACCGGTACCGCCGGGGTATTTTGGGCGAGAGCGAAACATCAGAAACGATGCGAGAGAACACGGCTCGGCAAACCCTCCGCCTGTTCCCAACCGAGTTGCTTCGGCTCAGATGGCCGCATCGAAACCAATTGCGTCGGAGGATACTTCGCCTAGAGACAGTGTATTTGGGCGATTCTTGGCGTCACGAAACATTTGGCGACTGATTGCGGGCGGTTTGGGAGTGGCGTTGTTCACTGGCTCATGTGTACTCGCGGTTCTGGCCATGAGCCCGATGTTGCATGGGCATCAATTTGTTTTCGGGCCGAAGCTCTCGCTGATCGGCTTTGGGTTAACGATTCAGGCTTTCGGTTTTCTAGTCGCTTCTCGAGGCTGGCAAGGCGCAGCCTTCGGACGTTTGTTCGCATCCTGCATGATGCTGTCCTGGATGCACTTGTCGAGCGTGATGGGAGACTTGCCGGAGCCTGCGCTGGCCATGATGCTTCCTGTTGCTGCGGCTCTGTTGGCGTGGCCCAGGACGTCGACCAACTCAGCTGACACTGACGCTTAGTCACGCGAAAACTCGCACGCCTTATAACTGTGCAAGATGGAAAGGGAGGCTGTTATGGCTGTTGGTGAGCCGACTTTGTTTCTGATCGTTTTGATGGTGATTTTCGTCGTGGCGATCGGCGCGTTCGTTTGGGGATTTATCCCCGACCTCTTTTCGACTTTGCCAATCTTAGCCGTCATTGGCGTGGTACTTGTCGGAGTATTGACGTTGCAGCCAGTTGCAAGACAACGCGAAACATCGTCTGGGCTATCGGCCAGTAAGCCACACTGGCGCGACCTCCGCGAAAGTCAACGAAGGCATGAACACAAGTTGTCGGAGCAACGACGAGCTGATTGGGACCTGACTGAACGCTTTCAAAACGCTGGATGGAATCTGAGGAATTGAATGGCCAGTTCGTCGCCGATGTTCACGCGGACGCGGAAGACGCTACAAGTAGTCTCGCGCGTCAACTGGTGGCAAGACTCCAACGTGACACAACTGACCGCGTAAGACTCACGCTAGATCGCCGTTCTTTCAATGCTCTCACTGAGAACCTGGACGTTGCGGAGAAAATCCGCGTTGCGTTCAAGAGGGAGTTGGAAGAACTGGAAGGCGATTCGTGGCACGGCAGCGTGGATGTTGAGGATGACGGCAATGTTGTTATTTCTGAGGCCACGGCCGACGATAATCAACCGGAAAATTCGAGTGTCGTTCCGCTTCTAGTTTCGGTCCAGTTAGACGACGTGACGTACGAATTGAAAAGTGCTTTCTTGCGAGAGGAGGCTTGGTCGAACGTATCGAAGGGATCCAATCTGATCTACGAGTATGGAGATGACGGCGATGGTGAAGCCACTTGTATCAGCCGTGCAGACGCTCAGATGTTGCCGCACATTCAAAGTACTCTACGAGAGCTGGGCCTGAACTTGGAGTATTTGAAAGGCAATCGTTCAGCTTTTGTACGTGCCGTCACCGATACGCTAAAAACGCACGAGTTACGACAAACGTATCGGATGGCCAACGATGGTCGCGAGTTGGATTCTCCCGAATGCCGCGTCTCCATGATCGTCGACTATTCTCCTGAGCCATTGAGAGGAGCTGTCGCCACACATTGGCAAGAATTCACGGGCAGATCGCTGCCAACGACACCCGAGCAACATGCCGAGTATCACCCTGCCCCGGGAGTCGTCTGGGCAAGCTTTCCAATGACGCTATTCAGTCTGCTGTCCGTGTATGGCGTCGTCTTGTTGGTAACGCGACTGTACGACAACAGCTAGTGTCATGAAATTGCAGAGACTCGCTAGCGGCTAAAGAGACCAGGCGTCGAAACCGTGCTCAGCGTCTGCCTTAAAGAGGCAGGTTTGGCACGCGTCAAGATAAAAGGCCGCGCGAGCGCGGCTTGTGAGCAACTTCAAAAAACTCTGACTTCTTCAGGCCGTTACCAGTTCGCAATCCGCGTCCTCGGGAGTTGCTTCCTGCTCCTGTTCTTCTGGCAACTCAATCTCGCCACGCAACTGACTGTTACAGCTTGGGCAGTCGTCGCCAAACTCTCCATATTTGTCGAGTCGGGCCTGGCAGTTTGGACATTCCAAATCGGTTGGGAACCATCGTTCGGACAGCAGCACTGCTGACGTCAGACCGGCGCTGAGCAGCGATAAAAGACCGACAAGAATGAAGGCTGCAATACTGCCGAAGTAGATGATGCGGAACCAGCAAAAAGCCGTCAGCATTCCGCACAAGCCTGCGGCGAGTTTCAGCAGCATCGAAATCGCACTGTGACGCTGATGGATCTGCAATCGATTGGCGAACTCTGCAATCAGTTCAACGTTTTGACTCGACTGCTCGCCACCTGCCTGGTGGCCACAGTCCGGGCACGGAAACGCTTTAGCATGCATTACGCCGCATTCCGGGCAATTTGCGAAGAATGAACTCATATCGGATACCTTTGTGTTGGAGGGCACATACTTGAACCTAGCATGCATCCAACGGTTATCCGAAAGTGGCCATTGTACGTATTGGTTCTTCCGTTTATCGGGAACAATTGGCCTGCCGTTGCGAAGAATAGCCCCACTTAATCCTGTCGCCAGCGTACGATCTCCGTCAATGCGTCAAAAACATGTTGGTTGGCGACGATCAGACTGCCTGCATCCAATTGGAGTGGTTCGCCATCGCGATCGGCGCATCGCCCTCCGGCCTCTTCGATGATCAGCGACGCGGCCGCGTAGTCCCAGGGGGACAATTGGTACTCAAAGAAACCGTCCATACGTCCGCAGGCGACCCAGCATTGATCGAGCGCGGCGCTGCCCAGCCGGCGGATGCCTCGGATGTTCTTTCCGAACAAATTGCCAATCGCACTGAGTGTCGTTTGCATCAGTTCGCCTCGGTCGTAGTAGAAGCCGGTCGCGATGACGCACTGCTCTAGCTGGTCTCGCTGCGAGACGTGGATTTGCTGACCGTTTAGCCAAGCTCCTTCACCGCGAACTGCAT
>CAYQMZ010000846.1:0-3539 GCA_964418725.1 uncultured Pirellulaceae bacterium | reverse complement strand
GATAACCACTCAGGCATATCTTCCGCCTCAGCCAACTGAAAACGCCCAGTGCCAAGAATCTCGCTTAGAGGTACTCGGCTCTCCGTCGAGAACAGTATCTCCGCCGTTGCATTCAGTCGTCGAACAACCTGCTTCAACAACTCCAATTCATAGGGAGAGATAAGGTCAGTCTTGTTGATGACAATCACATTGGCGAATTCAACCTGGTCGACCAAGAGATCGACGATGTTGCGGTCGTCTTCATCACTCAACCCCATTCGCCGGTCGGTCAAATCATCCCATGAGCCGAAATCCTTCATGAAGCTCCCGGCGTCAACGACCGTCACCATCGTGTCCAGCTCAGCAAGCTGAGACAAACTCTGGCCTTCCTCATCTTCAAAAGTGAAGGTCTCGGCAACCGGTAGCGGTTCACTGATCCCCGTCGACTCGATCAACAGGTAGTCAAACCGCCCCTCACGCGCCAACCGAGCGACTTCCACCAAAAGGTCTTCTCGTAAAGTGCAACAGATGCACCCGTTCGTCATTTCCACTAACTGTTCTTCTGTGCGAGACAAGTCTGCACCGCCATCACGCACCAAATTGGCGTCGATATTGACCTCACTCATATCGTTCACGATGACGGCAACTCGCATGTCTTCGCGGTTCGCCAGAATGTGGTTCAGCAGAGTCGTCTTGCCGGCTCCGAGGAATCCACTCAGCACTGTCACGGGCAGCCGCGACGCACTCTGTGACGAGTCATCATTTTGCATGTTACTTCTCCGGTATTCGAGTTTGTTGCGTATCTCTGGAACAAGTTTCAAAACCCAGCCTGCCAATTCGGACACGCTTGCCTCGCAGCTTTGAAACTGGCTCTTGGACCTATTGGTGGAAAGATGCCTAGCCGATGGAGCACAAACGGACGTTTAGTCGTCAGCTAAGCCACACGCAACAAGAATACACTTGCAATACAATTGCAACAAGAGGCGATCTCCACCAATTCGAAGAACGCTCGATTCCGCTCCACTAGGAGCAGATCAGTGCAAGAAGCGTCGCGGAGGTTGCGCAGTCCCGGAAACCGAAGCACCAACGACAAAAGACGCGACTAGGTCGCGTCCACAACACATGACCGGAAGAAGTGCGGACACTCACGCGAATGAAACGTGCGGTCACGTCTACCCAAGACTACGAGAAACTAATCATCCCGTCGGTGCGACGGCTTGGGGCGACGAACGAGTTCGGGGGACTCAGGTACATTTTGAAAGACTTGATCTTCAGCGTGAGGCTCGCTGGGATCTGGGCAAGGACATTGCTGATGGCAATTACACAATTCGCATGTCTCTTTTGCCTTCCAAAACTGCAGCTCTTCGCAGACACCACGAGTTGCCACCGTAATACGATCTCCAGGCATCACCTGATAGTTTGTCGTCGTATCCCCGATTTGCGTGATCTGTCGGTAGCAAATTGGCAGCACGACACGGCAGTCATGGGGCGCCGAGGGTCGCGTCAGGACAATGTCGCAAGGCGACGCTCGATTGGTCAGTCCACCAGCTGCAATGATCGCGTCTAGCACCGTCTCGCGTCCGACCAGCGGATATGATCCCGGCGCATTGACTTCCCCTAAGACATAAAAGACGGCTCCATGGGGATCGATCAGTCGCACATTGATCGGCTCGACTTCATCCTCTTCGACGTCTTCTACGCGAAGTTGTACGGCCGTCTCAATATCCTCAACCGTCATGCCAGCCACGACGATCCGACCGTACCTTCCCAAATCGATCGTACCGTCGGCCAGGACCAGTTGATCCGATGGAAATCGAATCGGCGAATCGAAGGAAATCGACTCAACGACCAACGTATCTCCGGGGCCAACGAAGTAAGCTGGCAGGACTGACTTGTCCAGCTCCCGATTCAAGGCAGGAACTCGCGGCGCCGATGTGGCCAACTCACGCGTTCGATTTAGGAGCAAGTGCCCCGAAGGAAACAGTGAGAGTCCAGAGGAGCAACCGGCTGCAGTCGCTAGCAGCAACGCCAACACCAACAATCGAAGGCCACGCACGTGGTAACTGTTCAATGGCGAGACGATTTGGCTCGACGCTGTCATAGGGCACTCTTCGACGATAGCAACTGGGTCGGTTGACTTCCGGTTGAAGTATCGTCGGCCAGCTTGCCAACACTTGACGGCCCCGACAGAGTGTTAGCGTAACGACTGCATCGCTCCGTTAAGCTTTGACGGTTACAGTGTCACGTCTGCTTCAAAAGTCGATGTCGATAATCTCTGCGGTCAGCTGTCGCACAACGATCCTAACAACTTCCTGTCGTAGAGTTGGGCATGGCCGCAATGTCAGGCTCGGCGACCGAACCGTACCCCCGACATGAACTTGAACGACGCGGTCCGAGATGACTTCGCCAACATTTGCCAAGGCTGCCGTTATCGGTGTAGCCGCCGAAATTTGGCCGATTAATGCTCGGCGAGCAGCGTTCTGGGCGGTTCCGTTCACGGTCGACGCAGCGACTTCCATGTCGATACGACGAGTCAGCGGACTGTACTGACCGTCCGCCGTCACCGTCAGTTGTGGACCAGTAAGTAGCAATTGGTCGACGTTCACCCGTCCCTGCCCCAGGGTCGCTGACAATTGGCCACTGCGAAACGTGGTGCTCGCCAGGTCCATACCAATCAGATATCGCTGCAGTTGAGGGACCAACGGAAGAGCTCGTGCCCCTGCGTCGTGCAACTCCATGCGCGCAATGCCCTTCAGATCCTTAAACTGACGCATTCGCTTCCCGCGTAACGTCAGTGTGCCGGACATGTCTCCGGAAGCAACGGCACCAGATCCACCCAATGCATCCTCGATCGCCTGCAGACCAACTCGGCTGAACTTCCACTGACTATCGAGCCCCAGCCCAGATAGGCCGCTTGTTAACTTCGCGCGGCCAACGATCTGCCCCCTGGCAAGCCGCGCGCGTATATCACGGCTTTGCAACGCAAGATTTCCGTACGGCCCCAGCGAACCTTGAATCGACCCACGGAGTCGTTCGACCTCGAACAACCCTAGCTGATTCTTCGCACCTGTGACGGTCCCCGACACTCGCCAAGCGTCGCTGCCGGAAGCTCGGAGCCGCGCACTGAGAGGCCCACCAAGGTAGCCGTCGAGCCAAGGAAACCGACTCTTTGCCAACGTGTTTGCGTCGACTTCGTTTAGCTCCAGCGAGAGCTCGCCCCGTCCCGAATAGCCCACAATGCCACGTGCAGAAAACCGGCCGCCAAAACAACGGCCGGCGAATCGATCGAGCTGAATCTGCGTCGCGTTCGCCTTGAACTTGCCCGCTAAAAGATTTGAAACCAGCGTGTCCTGATATCGAAGACTAGAGATTTGAACTGATCCCTTTGCATACCCTTGCGTTGCCGAAGTTTCCGCGGACAGATTCAGCCGCCCGCGCAGCCGACGCCCAGCATCGCCCCAGACCACTCGAGCAAACAGCCCGAGGTCGACGTCCTTCAGTTGAAAGGATCCATCGCCTGCAGCTTGTTCGGCTTCGACTGGGAGTTGCTTGCCTGGGGT
>CAYQMZ010000845.1:0-3547 GCA_964418725.1 uncultured Pirellulaceae bacterium | reverse complement strand
GCCCACAGGACTCGATCGCCAGTTTATCGGATCATTCCCAAACGCACTTAGCACCACGCGACTCAAAGATGGCCCTGCCCCGTCTGCCCTAGGGCTCCACGGGGATTCATCCGAATAGCGAATTCGGTCCACTTCGATCCATCGCGTGGCTTCCGGCGTCGGACGCACTAGCGCCAATTCTTCACCGGCATTGTCTAATGAGCCATCTTCGGAGGTATACGCGTAAATCGCGACATTCCCTGGCACTGAATTTACCGAACGAAACGCCTCAATTTCGGCGGCACCGCCTTCTGCATCGGATTGCATCAATACCACACTGGCGCCGGATGTAAGCGTCGCTTCATCGGGGAAACGAAACCGTATCCCACGATCAAACTGCCAACCCGACAGACTTATCGCATCGCTCGAAATATTCGTTAGCTCGATGAATTCGTGGCCGCCTTCGAATGGGTGATAGTGGATTTCGCTAATCACAACAGGACCAACACGAGGTCCGCTGTTCGATGCCCCCGGAGTGACTTCCAATTGGGGTGCAAACTCGGCAGCAGTCGAAGTCTCGACACGCCCCGATGACACACCATTGCCGAACGAGCCAATCTCGACGTACTGCGTAAATCCCGTCAATGTCCCATTCGGCAACACACCTCGAAGCCACAACTCACCGCCGGCGTCCAACTCGATTGTGTCGCCCAAGACTTGCTGATCGAGTAACAAAAACTCATTCGCCGTGATCGTCGTACCAACAGGTATTCGATACCCGCTAGGACTGTTCTCACGGTCAGAGACGACGTAGCCGCCGATTACTAAATCTCGATCTGATGCGTTGAATAACTCGATAAAGCCCCCGGCTCCTTCAACATCGGGAAGCACCTCCGTAATAAACAATTCATGTGGGCCAGGGACGACTCCCGGCTCATCTTCACCGGGCGAGCCGCCACCGAATTCGCTGGGCCGCCACGCGTTCGGCTGAAACACATCCAGTGTTTCCAGTGGCGAACGGAGCACTAACGAGAAACCTTCACCATCGGATAAGGGATACCAACTGTCGTCGTATGCGAGGTCTACGATTGGCTCGCCCAAAGGGCCAGTTAGGGAGATTCGCTCTCCGGCGTTGCTTAGCCTGAAATCCAATGCCTCGTCTTTGGCGTTACCATACACACCAACGATGCGAGCGTCGTCCCCGTACCGAAAGCGAAACGCATCCTCGTTACGGACTACGACCGCACGCTCTCCGGGCTCTAACGATTCATTGGATAACTGAATCTGGATGCCGTCAGTGAATCGAATTCCGTCAAGACTCACTTGTTGCTCGCCGAAGTTCATCAGCTCTACAAACTCGAAGTCATCATTGTCATCAAATCCAGCAGCCTCTTCCGTCGATGATGGCGTGGACGGGTTGTAGTTCAACTCAGATATCGTGATCGTTGGGATACTGACGAAGTAGGTTTCGTCAGACCTCGCACTCCACATTTGCCCCAGCAAACTCCGAACTTGCAAGTTGGCGTTCTGCGTAATCTTCACCGGGCCACGGTATCGAACTGCGCTAGTAGACGGAGCTCCCGACGCAGGATTTCGCGGGTCACTACCGTCCAACGTGTAGTAGACGACGCCACCGGACGTGGCCCGCAACTCGACTTGAACGGGCTCCCCGACAACGCCACCATCCCGCGAGATCGTTGGCGGCGAGCGAAACTGCTGATCAATCCAATCCGATCGCTTCTCGACAAAGTCCTTCAAAATGAAGATGTAGTCCGCATAGCTTCCCGGTCGGCCACCACCAGGCAGTGGCGAGGCTGGACAGTCACCGCTACCAAAGAAGCAATTAGGCCAGAGGTAATTCCCAAGCGTTCCCCAACGGTCGAAGTTCCGCGAAATTGGATTCGAAGGGTCTCCTGCCCTGAGGTCTCCGAGATTGGGATTGCCGTCGGTCAACAGGCCGACAGCGTTGTCGACATCACTCAAAAGATTTTTCGTCGAGAAGATCGTCGACCGCAACTCGAACCATCGATCACGGACACGCAATTCAAAGTTGGGATCCTCGAACAGCCGATCCCAGTAGGGGTAGTCCCGGGCTGAAAGACCATCGTGATACCAACCCGTCGGATACGCACCTCGCAGGTAGTTTCCGTTCGCCAGCGACAGATTGTAATCCCATGCCGGCCCTTGTTTGATTTTGCCACCACGATCCTTGTGGTAGTACGTGCTGAGCCGGAAGCCATCGATGTTCTTCGTCAGCTCGACAAGCAACCACGTATCAATCCACGAATCGACATCAATGTACTTCGCATAACCTCTATCTGGGTCGTCAAAGCGAGAGCCATAGAGCGCTCGTTCGAATTCCTCGAGATGATTCTCCAACCAGTCGCGTTGAACTTGCGGCGGACGTTGAGGCTCAACAAACTTCCATGGCCGGCTGGAACCGACACGAGACTGGAAGGAAGTGGTGAAGTTGATATCGCCCGCTCCATCTTTGTCATACTTCCAAACATATCCACCGGTGATTTCGGGTTGCTCCGTCGCACCAGCAGAAAGCTGTTCGATGTCGACGCGATTCTTGTCGACTTTGATTTTCTCCAGCAGCACATACGTGCCTCGGTAATCGGTGCGGTAGTTCAGCGCTCCCTCGCTAAGCTTGACGAAAACTTCCACTAAGCGAGTTCGAGGAGCATACTGCCCCATCGCATTGCTCCACTGAAATGTGAGAAAGTTATTCAGCTGCGTCTTATCCGAGTAAGGACCATTCAGCACCCAATCGGATTCACTGGGCAAACCAAAAATAGAGACGGGCCGATCCTCCGCGCGGCTGGCGCGCAGAGGACGCTCGTCAGAATTCCCTTCTTCCCAGATTTCAAGAGCGTATTGCTTCTTTGGCCAACCTTGCGAACTCTGGCCTCTAATCCGCAAGCCAGCCCTGCCAGCGAATTCAGGCTCGTCCAGCAGATTGGCGCGGCCCCGTTCGTTACCGATGAAGACACTGGACACGGGAACCAAATTGGAGGCGTTTCCGTGCACGTTTCCGCCGAAGGAATGGAAAACCATCAGCGGCAAATTCGATTCAAAGACACCACCTTCGAAGTTTGCCAGATCAGATCCGATCGCCACGTAGCCCTCGCTAGTTACAGGGCCTGCCGACTTACCGGGCTCAAACGCTCTCGCTCGGATACGCATCGAGGTATCGACTTGTATAGGGCGTCGATATCGAATCGAGCTTTCATCCGGAATCGAGCCATCCGTCGTGTAGCGAATGACGGCGTCGGCTGAGTCGACGCTAATCACGAGTTCAAACGGATCCACAAACGTCCTGCCGGTGACGGAATACGTGACCACACTGGACGGTGCACTGGTCGCGTCCGCATTGGGCTCGCCGGGCGTTGGCGTCGCAAAATAGCCCGGCGTATCAAGTGCAAATCGGTCCTCCTGGACTGCGACCAAAGAAGGCTTAAGCAAGAAGTCGTGATCGTCGCGATTCAAATTCAGACCTTGGATCGCGAGGACATTCCGACCTGGCTGCAACTCGTCGATAAACTGCGAAACATCAATCGACTCG
>CAYQMZ010000844.1:0-3560 GCA_964418725.1 uncultured Pirellulaceae bacterium | reverse complement strand
CCGTGTTGCCGCCGTGAAAGGGCGGAGTCCTAGACCGCTAGACGAAGGGGCCGCGTGTCACTACAGAAGTGTTTTTAATGCGACACCCCAGCACTCGTCAAGTGGTATGAGGCAACTCACTGAGCCATTTATTCGGCGGGTGTGTCAGCACCGCTGGCAGTCGTATTGTTCTTCTGCTCAGCTTCGCTGCGTTTGATCGCATCATAGACCTCACGTCGATGGACTGGCACTTCCTTCGGAGCCTCAACTCCTAGACGAACCTTGTCACCACGGATCTCCACAACAACGATCGTGATGTCGTTGTTGATGATGATGCTTTCGTTCTTCTTCCTCGACAGTACTAACATTCCAATGTCCTTGGGTGTTCCATGCCACCCTTTAATGCAGGGCCAATTTGCAGTGCCTCAGTAGAGGTTAAATTTGTCCAAAGTCCCTGCAGGCTTTGAACTTCCATACATTCACTCTACGTGCTCAAAAACGCTAGTCAAGCAACCGAGAGAACCGGTTAAGGCAACGTGTCAAGTACCCAACTAAGCAAAGTTTACGGATTCTACCGTTTGCGACACTGAGGGCTGATGGGACAAATGAGCCAACAAGGCTGTAAGTCCTTAATTCAGATCACTTTAGGGTTATCCAGCCTGGCATCCTGACACAGTTTGCGAGCGGCGGCCAGCGACGTTTGTAAGTTGAAACTCTGCGTGTTGAGCTCAGCTGGACTTGTTTGTCATTCAGAAAAATATTTCTGCGGACGCATTTTGCATCGAGCCGCAGCGATGAATCGAGCCCGCATTTTCATCGCGATTCCTCAAGTCCACCCCAATGGGAACCACGAATAACTCCCCTCTTCACTGGTCGAAGACTTGGATTCCCTCAGAACCGGTGGGGCCGGACTGCGACGGGCGACCTTTGGAGACGAATACTCGCCCATCGCCAGTGCATCGGTTGTGGCCAAATGAGCCCTGCCTATAATCATTTTCTACGTACGAAAATGGACTTTGGCCTTGGGTCGGTAACCAATCGAATGATTACTTGGTTTCGCAATCTTTTTGTCGCCGTAAGCACGGTTTTCACAGGCCTGATTGTAACGCTGCGTTACTGGCTGAAGACGTATCAGAAAGATCGAGGGACGTTCACCGAGCAGTTTGAATATCCCGAGAAGCCTGTTCCCGTCGCGGCACGGTATCGTGGCTTTCATCGGTTTGACCTGACCACGTGCATTTCGTGTGACCAATGTGCCAAAGCGTGTCCTGTTGACTGCATCTACATTGGTAAAGAAAAGGTCGAAGGCGGTAAGGGTTTCAAAATTACCGGCTACGCGATCGACTACTCGAAGTGCATGTTTTGTGCACTGTGTGTCGAACCTTGCCCTGTGGATTGCATCTTCATGGGCGGAACCCACGACCTCAGCTGCTACAGTCGCGACGGTTGCATTGTCGACTACTCACGGCTTCCCATTGACGTTGCTTGGGGACGAGCAACATTGAATCCAACAGCAGTCGCTCAGTCGAAAGTAATCGCTGAGCCTGTCCACGGCGGGCCGAACCAATAGGCTCTGAAGCAGTTCACATGAAGAAGCGTCTCCTTTCGTCTTCCCCTAAACTTTTCACGCCCGAGCTGGCAAACAAGACGCTGCCTTTGGTATCTGCGATCTTGTCAGACTTGGCCCCGCTTTGGAAATCTGTCCACAGCTCGCGCCGACGTATCGGCCACCTCATTGAAAACAGAGAAATTGCCGTACCTAATCCTTATTCCGAGGAGCTGGAGGCAATGGAAGAGAAGCTGGCGGTCGACACCTCCAAGGTGGAAGCGTTGATTGACGAGCTTCGCGAAATCGGAATCGAATTCAAAACATCTCGTGCTGAATGCCACGCCTGCTTCCCAACGATGCTGGAAGGACGGCTTGTCTATCTGTCTTGGCAGCTCGGCGAAGCAGAAGTCAGCCATTGGATGGACTTGGACGGCGACCTCAGCGATCGGCAGACTCTGTTCGCCGTTCAGCAGTAGACACCTTCTACGCAAAACTAGGGCTTTATCGAGTCGACGTTTTCTTTGGCCTCAAACTCTGAGACTCGTTTGTTGCTCAGATTGGCTAATTACACGTCAAGATACGCGTGCGACGCCTGCGAACAAACGGTTACAAATGCGGGGTGTAGGCCAAATATACTGGGAATCCATTGACCCAGTTTCTCCTAATCGGAACAATGATTCAGACATTCGGTCTTAAAGTTACCGAACCTGCCGAGAATTCCGCCAAAGAACGAATACTCCGTTAGATCCGTACTCAATCACGCCGTATGGCCTGAACGTGCATGCCTGCCCCTGCTGATGCAAATTGTGCAGGGTGGGAAGACAGCCTTGGCTCACTACGGTGTCGTAGATTGCCTCGCTCGATTGCGTTTCCTATTTCAGGGAATGCCGGCTCGTGCGATAAGGATCCGGATCAAAGAAGAGAACAAGACAAGGTTTTTGAATGGACGTTGGAGAGCTTCTGTTAGAGGAAGGCTTGCTGGACCATCGGCAGCTGACGGTTACACGCGACAGCTTGCGCAATGGAAATAGCATCCTTGATACAGCGGTCGAACTTGGATTCGTCCAAGAGGACCAGGCTCTGCGCGCCCTCGGTGATCGTGTCGGCTTGGACTACGTGGATCTAACAAGCCAAGCAGTCGACATATCGCTGCTTGAAGGGTTTCCACAGAAGATCATTCACCGCGACGCTCTGTTTCCAATCAGCCGTGAAAACGGCAGCATTACCGTCGCGACCAGCAATCCGTTTGACCTCTATCCACTCGACGAAGTGAGTTCTGTCACAGGTCTCTCGGTAATTCCCGTGCTGGCAGGCAAGCGAGAAATCGCGAAGCTGATCAAGGACCATCTGGGGGTTGGTAGTGAGACCGTCGAGGGATTGGTCCAGGCTGCAACCGATGACGACGATGCCGTCGAGTTTCTTGGTGATATCGAAACGGACGGTTCCGAGCTTTCCGAGATGGCTCAAGAGGCGTCGGTCGTACGGCTCGTTAATGAGATTTTGTTGGAGGCCGTCGAGTCACGGACAAGTGACGTTCACATTGAATCGCAACCATCTGGAATCGCGATTCGATACCGTATCGACGGGATGCTCCATCCGCAGCCTATTCCGCCAGAGATCAATCGGTTTCATGCCGCCATTATCAGTCGTCTAAAGATCATGTCTCGGTTGAACATCGCCGAGAAACGACTCCCACAAGACGGCCGGATGAAATTGAAGGTCCACGGTCGCGACATTGACGTTCGTGTTTCCGTCATCCCCATGATCAATGGCGAAGGCATCGTCATGCGTATCCTTGATAAGGGTGCGATGGTCTTCAACCTTCGCGGGCTTGGCATGCCCGAGTCCGGCTTCGAGCAATTCCACGAGTTGATCACGATTCCACACGGTATCGTCCTGGTTACGGGACCGTCGGGATCTGGTAAGACGACGACGCTTTACAGTTCGTTCGGTGAGATCAAAAAGCCGGAAACCAAAATCATTACCTGGGTAGACCCGGTTGAGTATCTGCTAGAAGGCATCAAGCATTTCC
>CAYQMZ010000843.1:0-3567 GCA_964418725.1 uncultured Pirellulaceae bacterium | reverse complement strand
CCAATGTTGTGCCCAGCGTTCACCATCCCGAGGACTATCTAGTAGTTTGTCGATCAAGCGTCCCCACGCGTCGGGCTGGCGATCATTGACAAAGTCCGCAACCTGAGCAGGCGTTGGCGGCAATCCATGCAGATCAAACGTAGCACGACGGATCAGTTCATGGCGATCAGCGACACGCGCCGGCGACAACCCCGCACTATCTAGCCGTCTTGCTACGAACGCATCAATCTCGTTACGAATCCAGTCGCCTTGCCAAGCAGTCGTAGGCTCGGGCACACCTGGATCACGCACGGGTTGGATCGCCCACCAACTACGATCCTTTTCTGAAAACTCTTTCGGTGAGCTGCGTATCAGTGTCTCATCGACATGAGGCCAGATAGCTCCACGCTTCACCCATTGCGTCAGGGCCTCGATCTCGTAGGAACTGAGCTTCTCATTCGGCGGCATTTCCAACGAGGCGTAGTTGATCACCTCAATCAGCAGACTCTGCTCCGGCGCACCTGGTACAACCGCGGCCCCACTCTCGCCACCTTTCAGAGCAGCTTCCAACGAGTCCAGTCGCAGTTCTCCGTTCTGCTTATCAGCACCATGACACCCAACACACTTCGACGCCAGAATCGGGCGCACTTTCGATTCAAAGAATTCACTCTGCTCTACGTCCGCGAGGATCGTCGTGCCCGACAACAGAGCGAGCCCTAACAGTGTGAAAACGCGTAGCGGGAACATCGGATACCTTCGAACGATGGCTCGACCAAGCCTTCCACCAATCAGCGACCATTTTGTTTTCGGCAACTGGCCGCTGAAACCAAACATCATTAGAAACGTTTCAGATCTCAGTTGCCACTTTCAAAGGTGGTTGCGCTACGAACAGTATGCGGACAGCCGTCGCAGAAGAGTTCAACGTATTGAAAATCGCCCGCGTCATCTGGCGTTAGCACGCCTCCGCCCGGACTAGCCCGTAACGACCAGATAAAGGTTGCGCATTCCAAGCAATGCAACGACGGCGACCGTTATCAGTCCAACGCAATTTGCGAACCAGCGATTACGGTGGTGTCCGAGCAACTGAGCGTTGTTCATAACGAAGATTAGGAATACGGCCATCAGCGGCAACAACAAGCCATTCGCGACTTGAGCGATCGTAATGATGCGGGTGGGGCTGGCCCCGGTTACGGCAAAGTAGGTTCCGCACAAGATTACGCCGCCGAATATCAACCGCATACGCCAGTCGCGTAGATGGCTTGGCCAAGCAAAGCAACCAGAAGCAGCGTAAGCCGCCGCCATTGGAGCCGTAATCGCGCTGGTCAATCCAGCGGCGAACAATCCAAACCCGAATAGCCAACGAGAGTAGCGACCAACCAGTGGCTCCAACTGCCTGGCCGCATCCGCCAGGTCCGTAAAACCTTCGGCGCTGCCGAAAAATGCGCCGCTTGCCGTCACCATCACCGCCGCTGTCACGAGCCCGCCAAGTGCGACGCTGAGCGTCGTGTCGATGCGGCTGAACTGCAGCGATTCGGTCACGTCATCGTGCCCCGCCCATTGCTTGGCCGACGCGCTGGCATGCAAAAACAAGTTATATGGAACCACGGTAGTGCCGATGATCGCGAGGACCTCTTTCAAACCACCTTTTGGAATCGAGGGAGTGAGCCCTTCCAACAGAGCCCACCAGTCCACTCGAATGCTCAAGGCAGTCAGGCAGAACACACAGCTCATTACCACAACCAACGCAACCAGGGCCTTTTGGAGCCACTCGTAGCTTCCCATCCAAAGAACGATGAACGCGACTGCCCCAATCGCCCCGGCGAAGACCGCACGCGAGTCCGTGCCGAAAACAGACGACATGCCGACCGCAGCACCAGCGATATTCCCCGCCTGATAAGCGGCGTTGCCGACAACGATTGCTGCGAAAACCAGCGCCATCGAAATCGCCCTTGCGACCGGATTGGAGATCGTGCGCCGGATGGCGTGTCCCAGGCCTTGACCGGTAACGATACCCAATCTCGCTGCCATTTCTTGAAAGATGATTGTGGCTGCGACGGAGAACACGACCGCCCACATCAACGCATAACCGAAACTTGCGCCGGCAGTCGTGGCCTTCGTAACCGTTCCCGGACCAATGAAGGCTGCCGTCACCAGCAAACCCGGTCCAAGATGCCGAATCCATTTAGGTAGCAACTGTTTGCGTTGCATAGTCACCCGAGTCCACGTCGGTTGTTGGGATCTATGCCTTCGATGCAAGGCGTTAACGAGAATCGATGGTGTGCTACTGAGACGTATTCACACCGACCTTCGTGTGCAAGTAGATCGCGAAAGTCGCCAGCCAGTGTTCTCCTTCATAGTGCCCGCTGAACACATACTTGTAGCCCATTGCTGCATGCGCGGCAGCCGCTTGGTTCAGTATCGTCGTCCGCGGATCATTGGCCCGCAGCGCCGATGCAATGCCTTGGAGCGTCCAACCTCGCGACAGGTCCAGCCCGGCGAGATGCACCAGTTTTCCATCGGTCACATCGCTCACTTCGACCGGCGTAAGCAACGTGCCGACACGATGGTCTCTCAATCCGGGAAAGAACTGATCTAGCCACGTCGAGAATTCTTGTGGCGGCAACACGCGGCGCATCGTGTCCGCTTCATTCAATCCCGCGGAGAAGAAATCTTCACCAGACGGTTCGTAGGCCGCTGGGTAATCGCGGTCGCCCAGATAAAAGTCGCGGCAGCGCTTCACCACCAACTGTTCCAAGGACTTATTCCCGACAGTGCGAGCATAGTCCAGCGTCTGCCCGAGTGCCCAACCGCTATCAGGATGGACTCCCGTTCGAATTGGGTACGAAAGTCTGGGCAGGTAACCTTCGGTCAACTCGACAATTTTGTCTTCCAGTGGCCGGATGTTTTCACGCCACTGCTTTCCTTGCGGATCATCCCAAGTGTGTAGTTCGGCAGCTAGACGAAACGTCCAAGCCCAGCCATACATTCGTTCGAATGACTTGTTCTGTTTTTCTTCAAAGTACTTGGTCTCTGCCTTGATATTTTTGGCGGTCAAATGCTTGGCGAGTTTGGCTCGAATCACATCGCCGTTCGACACATCCGGATATTGCTTCAAGATCCGGATCAGCATCCAGTGGCCGTGCAGTGCACTGTGCCAATCGAAGCATCCGTAGAAAGCCGGATGCATTTCTTTAGGAGTCCGCACCGAAGCCTTGTCCACCACCACATTAGATGGCTTATTGGGATACTCTTGATCCATCCCCTTCAATGCCAACTGCGAGAATGCGACAACCTGTTGATCGCTTAGTTTGTCGCCCAACTTTGGCAGATCGTCGGCCATGATGCTCTGCCCCACGGCGCAGAAGATCGCCAAGAACACAATGGGCACAGGGAGGCTTCTGCTTCTTTGCAATGTCCTTCGGTTATGCGTCACATCACTCATATTCACGCGTTCCTGTAGCAACCGACAATCGACGTCGACGTCGACGAATCTCTAGATCAATTTGCTTCAGTGTAACCCAACTGAGCCGACGAGGTTTTATGCCCGTGCCGTCCCGCGGTTACTCATAACGTCGTGGCACTGTCTTT
>CAYQMZ010000842.1:0-3594 GCA_964418725.1 uncultured Pirellulaceae bacterium | reverse complement strand
GTCATGGTCACCGAAGTGAAGCGCGAACTGAAGGAAATCGGCAAAGTCCACATCGCCATCCAGATCGGCGTCGCCGTGCGTCACCTGAGCGATGTCAGTAAGCCAAATGTCGACGTCGGTTCGATTTAAGTTGCCATCATCTGACAAGTCGAAACGCTTGAGCTCTTGGTCGAGTTCCTCTGCTGGCGTAGAAGGTTGGTTCCGAATCGCCGAATGTAGCAGGTCGATGTCGTTGGCATCGAATTGGTTGTTGCCATCAAAGTCACCGCGTGCCGGTGGTGTGTAGGTGAACTCGCTGCCGTTGAGGACGATGAACCCGTCTGGTTGGAATGCCAACAGGTCTTGGTCGCCGTCACCGTCAAGGTCAGTAACGAAATACTCGAGGGCGTTCGAGACTGGTGCAGTCGCGTCCAACGAAGTCGCGTAGTAGTCGATTGATGGATCGCCCGTCGGCTCGTTTTCGTCTGTGTTCGCTTCGTTAGGCGGTGTGCCTGTGTCCGGTGCGGCTTCGACGAACTTGAGGGTTTTGCCAAGCCATTCGGTAGCGGGCTCTGTTTCCGGAATTGGTGCTGGAGCCAAGTACCGCCCATCGCTCCAGAACATTACTGTGCCATCGGCGAGCCGAATGTCTGGGTTGCCGTCGTCGTCTATGTCTTCGAGCACATAGTTGCCAAGTTCTTGCCGTTCTGATTCGCTGAAGACATTTTGATCCGGAGCAAAGACGACCAGTTCTGTCCCCGTAATTACTGAGATTCGTGGCCCCGGATCGAACTCCGGTGCTTCACCAGATGCCTCGTCGTCGCGATCAATCGTGACATGCGTGTTCGAGATCGAATAGGCGGCTATTTCCTCTTTCAGTTGTTGCGTTGGCAACCAGCTGTTCGGCGTTCGTAGCGTTACTGACAGCTTTTGGCTGTTGGCATCGATCAGGTCCAATCGGCCATCGCTGTTGACGTCCGCTAATTCAAATTCAAGCCCGTTGATATCATGCAGTTCCGATACTTCCCAGTTGTATTCTGGAGTAAGGACGTGGGCTGACAGGAACCCTTTCGTAGCGTGGTACTTCGCTACGTCTAGCACACCGTCGCCGTTCAGGTCGACATATCTGTCTCGTTCGGCCCACTCGGGTGTTGTGCTTTCCAGGACAGCCGACACTGTCCACGTGCCGTCGCCATTGCTGACGTAGAAATGACGCGGAGAAGCGATGTCGATCAATTGGTCACCGTCGACATCGACAAGTTCGTGTGAGTTCGCTGGCACAGGGTCCCATGCATGCCACGTGCCGTCACCGCGATTGGCAAATACGCTGAGCGTTGTGCCTTCGTTGCTGTTCTTGTGGATCGACAGGAAGTCCAACAGACCGTCATTGTTCAGGTCGGTTACTTTGGCACGCGTCGTGCCTTTGGGGACAGAGCCGGCCGGCACAAAGTCATCATTCTCATAGCGGAAGATGCGAATTGGGTCTTCGAAAACATACGCTTCGATCGTGCCATTGTGATCGAGGTCCTGCACGGCAACTGTTGCTGAGGCTTCAGACAGGACTGACGTTATCCAATCCGATTCGCGATTCAGGAGCACAAATGAGCGAGTCGCCTTTGACAAAAAGTCGCTACGCAAAACGAAGTCAGTCAGGCCGTCGTTGTCGAGGTCCTGAACTTCGAGAACGATTCCTGCATCGGTCTGAGCTGCCTCTCCGAGCTACGGCACACCTTTTCTAAACTGAATGCGGTGAATCAGAGAACCGCCGCCATCGGTAGGTCGGCCTGCAATGACGACGCTAGAATCGTTCGTTGTGTCGAACTTGTCCACGTAGAATTGGAAGCTGCTTAAGTGCGTAAGGGCGATGTGATGCGAGGTAAAGCTGCCGTCTGGATTGCCTAGATGGATTTCAATTGCGTCCGTGGTGCGCCCCACCAAGTCGAGCGTGCCGTCGCCGTTGAGATCAACGAGCTCAGCTGAGCGGCTATCGATGGTAGAACCATAGTGAGCAAACTGTGATTCAAATCTCGGTATGTTCGGTTGGCGTACGTAGTGGGCTTCGTTCTGGTCGGCGTCGAACAGCACCGTTGATCCGTCTGACATTGCAACCTTGTTTTGGTCGCCGAGCAGTTGGAGGTTCGGTGGCAGCTCTACGCTACTAAATTGGAATGCGTCCGTGGCAGCAAAGACTCTGGTTGTCCTCGGTTCGCCATTGTCAGTTCGCTTGCTTAGCACGATGTCTTTGCGGGCGTCGTTGTTGACGTCGGCAAAGTTTATTGAGGTAGTCAGGGCTGTATTTGAAAGCAGGTCGTCTTTGAGCGTAGCGGCGCGAACGAACGTGCCATTGGATTCTTTCCAGACACGAAGTTCTGCGTCGGTAGGCGAATGGACCACGATTTCGTCGACGCCATCTTCATCAAGATCCTCTGCGTAAACATCAGCGGGGCTTGGGATAGCATCGGGAAACAGAAACTGCACGCGTGTCAGGAAGTTGTTTTCTCCCAGATTGAGGTGCACATTTAATTCGTCCGTCGCCTCGCAGTCCATGCACAGAGATGCAATGTCAAGGTCGCCGTCCTGATCTGCATCCAACGTTGCAACGAAGTGGTTTGCTCCAAGCGAAATATGCGCGAACGAGACTCGTATGGGTTCGGCGTCCGCGTTTGCAGGGACCTGGAATGAGACGAAGAGTTCGCCGTCGCCCGACGTGACGATGTCAGCCAGACCGTCGTGATTGAGGTCCAAAATCTGAAGGACGTCTCCTGGGAGCTCGATTTCTTGCTGGGTGTTGAATGTTGGTGTGTTTGAAGTCGACTTCGTGCCGTCTTTGTCCGTTGACCCAAATAGGATGCGATATGAACTGCCAAGGTCTGTGAGTAAATCGAGCGTCCCATCTGCATCGAAGTCGGCGATTGCGACATCACTTAGGCTTGCGTTCGGATCATCCTTTTGCAGTTGCGAATCGAAATCCGGGATGTCGAGCAGGTTGACTGGCTCTAAGGCGTGCGTTTGAGAGTTCGCGTCATAAAGGAACGCTTGTAAAAGCGTTCTTGAGGTGAGCGGGGGATTCTCGTTCGGTTCCTCTTGTGGCTCCGTTGTGTCTGCCTCAAGCTCCCCTGTTGGTGTGCCGTCACTGTCTGTTGGCTCGACTGGATCTTTGCTGCCTTCGCCATCGCCGCTCGGCGTCGCTTCACTGGTCCCCGTAAGATCGTCGTCCGGATCCTCAACTTGCTCGGAGGTTGCTGACCGCGGTGACGAAGAAGTATCGGCTGGGGGCAGATCTATTGTTCCAGCGACGATCAGGTCAGCGAAACCGTCTCCGTTGACATCGTGGAAGAGAGAAGACGAGACTCGGTGCGAGTCGGGCAATAATTCGACGGTTTCGGGAGCGGACAACGCAACAACCAACTGGCTGGCGTCCAGCAGAGTCCTGCGCTCAAGCGTTTCCAGCTGGAGGCGGGTCGCGAATAATCTCCGTATCCTTCGCACTTGGTTTGCTCAGTGTTGAATTCTCTGCAGGCGGCCGTCACGTGGGCGGATTGTAAGCGACAATCTGCAATTCGCCAAAGTGTCTTCTGCGGCAGATGTCGATGCTATCGTCGTGAACTCTTCGGC
>CAYQMZ010000841.1:1113-3596 GCA_964418725.1 uncultured Pirellulaceae bacterium | reverse complement strand
GCATTTCGGAGCTCGTGCGCTTGCCTCCACTGTCGACTCAAATCAGCGAATCGCAGGCAGTTTGCATACGCCTTCTCAAACGTCCAACTTGATCCAGATCCAGATCCAACTTCACCTCGGTCAAGATCTGCACGTTGGTAAGTATTGGGAAAGCAAGAAGAAAGACGCACGGTCGTTGCACCACGTTACTTATTCCCTTCTCGGTTAGGTGAACGAACTCGATAAGAATCGCCTGCTGCAGTTCTGTGGTGGTCACCCGCGCTGCACTGGTGGACATGAGAACTCCGTGCATTGTTGAACGGAACTTCTTGGGTTTTGGCGTTTGCGACCTGGCGCAAAACCAATTCGCAACTTAAGCACTAGTTCTGGCTAAACGTTTCGTGTTAGAACCGTAGCAACGTCATCGTCGTAATATTTCGCAGCTGCAGACAGCCGCAGAACACCAGAAAAAGACCGGATATGGTATGGGTGAGCGTATGATAAAGATTTTGCTTGTCGAAGATGATGAGGTCGACGCTGAATCTGTTAGACGGGCATTCAGGAAGCAACGAATTGCGAATCCAATCACGCACGCCGCGAACGGCATTGAAGCCCTGAAAATCCTGCGAGGAGATGAGACTCAACCTGCATTGAAGCAACCGTTTTTGATTCTGCTGGATCTCAATATGCCCAAAATGGATGGCATAGAGTTTTTGGAGGAATTGCGTCGGGATGAGTCGTTGAGAGAGAGCATTGTCTTTGTTCTCTCCACGTCAGACGAGGATCGCGACAAATTGGCCGTCTACCAAAAAAACGTTGCCGGCTATTTGGTGAAATCGCGCGTCGGGAAGGATTTCGTTGATCTGGTTGCGACGATGGAACTCTATTGGCGATACATTGAGTTTCCGCCCCAAAAAACGTAAGCCATCTCGCAGCTCGATTCGAAGCAGAATTCGAGGTGCGAGAAGCTACGTCTGCACCGAGTTTGTTGCCCAATCAATCGCGCCCGTCGCTAAGACTCCCGGGAAACGGGCTTGCCTTCCGGAAAGCAATCTTCCTCCGAAGTTCCTGGCACTCACGTCGAAGCACCTGCATGCGCGTAACTAGCAGTTCGTGCTCGAGTCGATGGTTGATTAGTATTTCCCGCAGTCCTTTGATTTCGTCCAGTGATACCTTCATGGTATGTCCGATCCTCCATGACCTCAGCAATCTCAAAAGCAAAACGGGAAATTTAAGAATTGCTGAAAAATCGTCAACCTCGGATTGGGCAAAAACAGAAGTACAACCCCACAGAGAGGATATTATCCTACATCAATTTGCCTAGGACAGATTCCAGTATCGGTCAAACCGTTGTTTCGCGATATTCTCGGCACTCAAGGATGAGTTCTTACTCGCACGATGCGCCAACCAAAACCCGCCGCGATGCTGCCCCCGGCAGCGACGACTGAATCCAGCTGTCTAGCTCGCGGCAAATGCTTGCCACGGACCCCAAGGCAAGCCGATCCACATGGAGGCTCGCGATGTTAGTTCTCTCTCGAAACGAAAAGCAAGGCATCAAATTCCCAGGCTTGGGAGTTTCAGTCGAAATTTTGGAAGTGGCCGGTAACAAGGTCAAGGTCGGCATCGATGCGCCCATCGAAGTCCGGGTGTTTCGCGACGAATTGGTGGGTAAAGAAGCCAGCGATTCCGATGACCAGTTTCGCATGCGCCTGCCACAGATAATGCGGCACGAGCTTCGAAATGCGTTAAACGAAATTAGCCTGAACCTTCGCGTCTATCTCAAGCGAATCGAACGGGAAGACCCCCACACGTTGTCGGGGCCGATTGATGCCGAAGAAATGTTCCAGGCCGTTATCAAACGCCTTGAGAATGTCGGCGGCAAGAAGAAGCAAAAATTCGCATTGAGCGGCAACGAAGCTTCCATCCCGGTTTCGAAAGAGAATCTTGGTAACGCGTTGGTCGTCGATGACGACGAAAACGAGCGTGAGCTTCTCGCGGGTTTCTTGCGAATGTGCGACTACGACGTAAACACCGTAAAGGACGGGCTTGAAGCGGAGCAATTCCTGAAGCTCAACAAACGTCCGGAATTTATTCTTTTAGATATGTACATGCCACGATGCAATGGTCGTCAATTCCTGTCAACACTTCGTCAAAACAAGTCTTATGGCGAGACTCACGTTTTTGTGGTCAGCGGTAGTTCACCAGACGAACTGCAAATGTCAGTTCGAGACGGGTATACGCACTGGTTCAACAAACCACTCGATCCGCGAAGAATCGTGGAAGCACTCACCCAAATCGAGGGCAGCTCGCAGCAGATGCAGTGTGTCTAGCTCGTTGCTCCCATAGTCAGCGCGTCTAACGTCATGCGAGGATCACAATGTGCCGGTCATACAACCGGACGTTGTCGCTTCCCGGCGAGACGGAACTCGCGACCAACGATTGGATGGAACCACTCGTTCGGGAAAGCGGCGGCCAAAAAAAATATTAGAAAAAATTAATGGCGT
>CAYQMZ010000841.1:0-1103 GCA_964418725.1 uncultured Pirellulaceae bacterium | reverse complement strand
TCTTGCCTTTTTCTTTGCGCGATGGCTTTCTCAGAGACCTGGCAGAACTGTCCGTTTCACCATCCGTTCGAGTCTTGACGACCCGTCCAAATTCAAGAAGCAGGCCGACTAGCAATCGCACTTTTAGGGTCGCTCGCAGCTATAGAGCTCCCAGGACTGGTTGCGATAGGCCTATTTCTGTCGGACGGCGAGAATCCAAGGAAACTTACTTGAGATCTGTCAACGCGCCACGAGCGCCATCGGGCATTCGGACGGTCGTCCCACGAGTGCCCGGGGAGTCGTCGACTCACTCCCTTGCTTGCTTGACGGTGGTTGATGATTACGTTCTTCTGTCTTGCTTCAGCCGGATCTGGAATTCCGACTTGAAGATGCTGATAAGCTTGCGGTTGTTCGCAGGCATGTGATTGACAAGGTTCCCGTTTCGGATCTGTGTGATGAGCTGAATCTTCAGCCGACCCGGATCTACGCTTGGCAAAAGCTTTTGTTCGAGCATGGTGCCTCGGCCTTTGCGGCGTCTCGCGGCAAGAGCAGGAAGAAGCAAGACGACAAGAAAGATCGCCAGATCGAGTCGCTCGAGGCCAGAATCCAGCAGAAGAATGAAGTCGTGGCAGTGCTTCTCCAGGAGCACGTGCATCTAAAAAGGAACTTGGGGACCTGTGAAAGGCGTCTGGGTTCCTCACGTGGAAACGGCAGTCAGCAACATGGCAAGATTCGAGAGGCGACTCCTGCAAGCACCAGGACCAAATAAGGCAGGTCCGCCGCCTCCAAACTTAGTCACTTTTAGTCACTCTTACGTGAGACAAGCGGCGCAGATGAGACCTTGCAAACCCTTGTTTTAACGGTAAAAACGGGAGTCTTGGTCGCCTAAGTTGCATCTCATAACCTCGAGGTCGCAGGTTCGAATCTGGTCCCCGCCACTTTTTCTAAGTCTAGTCGACATAACGCTTTAGCGTTCCTCAGGTCAGTTCTGAGTGCGACTTGTTTTCGGGTGCCAAACATGACCAGTCATGTTTGGTTCCTAAACCAAGGAGCACCAAAATGCCAAAACTGACGAATCGACACCCCAAAATGTGCCGGCACGGTAACCGTGCTGTAGTGTCCCT
>CAYQMZ010000840.1:0-3601 GCA_964418725.1 uncultured Pirellulaceae bacterium | reverse complement strand
GCGCGGGACCCTACGAATTCAACGAACGTCAACTGGAGAACTTCAAGCGTCAGGACAAAGACATCGATGTGATCAAGGCTCAAAAGACGGAGGCGACCGGGCGGTATTATCGAGCGATGATCAGTCACGTTCGACGGGTCTTACAGGACCTGAACCGTGTTTGCCCGGACTATGATCCGCAAGTTGGCTACGAGTTGGCGGGGTTCGTATGGTTCCAAGGTTGGAACGACATGGTCGATGGTGGTACCTATCCGAATCGAGGCCAGGCCGGCAGTTATGATGCTTACAGCGACGCGATGGCTCACTTCATTCGCGACGTGCGAAAGGATTTGGCGGCCCCTGAATTGCCATTCGTCATTGGTGTCATCGGCGTGGGTGGTCCTATTGAAAAGTACGGACCGGACCAGCAGCGTTACAAGAATATCCATGGCGAATTTCGAACAGCCATGGCTGCTCCGGCCGACTTGCCTGAGTTCCGCGGAAACGTCGCGGCCGTAAAAACGGAAGACTATTGGGATCCGCAGCTTTCAGGATTGGCAAAGCGATGGGGCAAGGTGGGGGCTGAGAGTCGCCGGCTTCGCAAAGAAGCCAAACTCGACAACGCAGCGCAGCGAGAACAGCTCGACAAGTTCACGAAATCGCTGTTCACTGATGAGGAACTCAAGATCCTCCAGACGGGGAAATCCAATGCTGAATACCACTACCTGGGATCCGCCAAGATACTGGCTCAGATAGGCAAAGCCTTTGCCGAGAAAGTGCATGAATTGGCGAACTGACTGCCAACCTCGCCCGGGTGAGTCGGCCCTACGATTGGGCGGCTTGCTGCCGCATGTCCTTGAGTCACTAATTCGTTTGATTCGTAGGTCCGGTTCCTACCGGACAAACAGGAGTTGGACCGCACGAAGGCCGGTAGGAACCGGGCCCTACTTTTTTGAAGAACTAACTCTGGACACTAGGTGTTGGGGACAGTCGTCTCTGGATCAAAGCATTGATCTGCTTGGTCGCCTAGGCTGCGGTCTTTGGCCGATTCTGCCAAGGCCCGGCGTACGGTGTCTGCTGTAGCCACCGCGTCTTCGGCAGAATTTTTGAGGCACGTAAGGTGTCCCATTTTTCTTCCAACGCGTGGGTCGCTCTTGCCGTATAGGTGCAACGCGACGCCTGATTCCTTCAACGCTTTTGCCCAGTCTGGGTGATGATCTGCATGCCAAACATCTCCCAACAGATTGGCCATCGCAGCAGGTCGAAGTTGTTCTGTGGATCCCAAGGGCAAGCCACACACGGCACGTACTTGTTGCTCGAATTGACTGGTTACATGAGCTTCGATTGACAAGTGCCCTGAGTTGTGAGGTCGCGGTGCGATCTCGTTGATCAGTACTTGTCCGTCACGTTGCAGGAAGAACTCCACGCACATGACGCCCACGTAGTCCAGCGATTCAGCGACACCGCGCGCGATCTCTACAGCGCGGTCTTGGACGTCCTGTGGCAATCCCGACGGTGACCGCGAAATGTCCAAGATGTGATTGTGATGGGTATTCAGCACCGGTGCGTAGTGCACTGTGTCTTGGCCATTGCGTGCCACCAACACGGAGAACTCGCATTCGAAGTCAATGAAGCTCTCTAGCACACATTCAACCTGACTGAACCATTCCCAGGCTTCGGCAAGTTCTTGTGTCGTCTTGACGATGCGTTGCCCCTTGCCGTCGTATCCGCTGGAGGCGGTCTTCAGCACAGCTGGAAGATCGGCTGTCGTTATTGATGCTAGTTCTTCCGCCGAGCGAATTGCTCGGAACTTGGCGACTGGAAAACTTCCGCCATCCAAGAATGACTTTTCATCCAGCCGATTCTGAATCGTTTTCAAGACTTTCGGACCTGGACGCACGGGCACGCGCTGACCGATGGCTTCCAGCGTCGCAACGGGAATGTTCTCAAACTCGATCGTTGCCACTTCCACTCGTTCGGTGAAACAATCCAGTGCTTCTGCGTTGTCGTACTCGGCATCGATATGTAGAAAGCTAACCTGCCCAGCGGGAGCATCTGATTCAGGTGACCAAACGATCACGCGATAGCCCATGTGCTGCGCGGACATCGCAAACATTCGGCCTAGCTGCCCGCCGCCGAGTACACCGATCATTGCTCCGGGGTGAATTTGTTCCATTGTCGTCTCCTTGGAATTGGTCTTCCTGAAGTTGGGGGCTCGACTTCGGGTCCCTATCTTTCGAGGTCGACGATCGCAGCTTCCGCCTGGTCATCTCGGAAGCGACTGAGTTTTTCCTTCAACTGCTCGTCGTGTGTTGAGAGCATTCGAATTGCCAGGAGTGCTGCGTTCTTGGCACCGGAATCTCCAATTGCCAACGTGCCAACAGGGACGCCGCCCGGCATTTGAGCGATGGAAAGCAGCGAGTCCAATCCGGAAAGCGCGCGGCTTTTGATGGGTACGCCGAGGACGGGCAGAGTGGTCAGCGAGGCAACCATGCCGGGCAAGTGGGCCGCTCCTCCCGCGCCTGCGATGATGACCTGAATGCCCCGGTCCGCCGCCGTTTTTGCGTAGTCATACATGCGTTCGGGTGTGCGATGCGCAGACACCACGAGGCTCTCATGTGCCACGCCGAAATCGTCTAGTATCGTCGCGGCGAGTTGCATCGTTGGCCAATCTGACTTGCTTCCCATGATGACGCCAACCAGCGGCGTATTTTCAGAAGCTTGGTCAGAGGGATCGTTCGTCGTCGGCTCGTTCAAGGTAACTCCTGCGGAACATCGCGGTCCCGTTGTGTAGCCTCAATTCATGCTTCCGCACAATTGTAATGGACGGATCTGAAGCTGGACATCATGAGAGGTTGCGCCCGTCGACAGTGAATCGTTGACCGGCCTGTCACGCGTCTTCATCTGGCGGGCATTCATCAAGCAGTCGGACGACCTCGCCCAAGACCTCGCGCAGCCCTTGACCGGTTACCGCGGAAATCAAATGCACGGGACCGTCGATGCGTTGCTGCAATGCGTCGCGAATGGTCTCAGCGTCCGGCAGTTCGGCTTTGGTGACGGCTACGACTTCCGGCCGTTTGGCCAGTGGCGCATCGTACTGCAAAAGTTCGTCACGAATGCCCAAGTAGTTTTCGATTGGGTCCGATCCATCCATCGGCGATGGTTCGACTAAGTGAATCAACACACGCGTGCGTTCAACGTGCCGCAGGAACTCGTGCCCCAGGCCGACACCGGCGTGAGCGCCTTCAATTAGTCCAGGGATGTCGGCCATCACGAATGAACGATCTTGGTCGACCTGCACGAGACCAAGGTTGGGGTACTTGGTCGTGAACGGGTAGTCGGCAATTTCAGGCCGTGCACGAGACAGTCGACTCAGCAAAGTACTTTTGCCTGCGTTCGGTTTTCCCAGCAACCCAACGTCGGCAATCATCTTTAGTTCCAGCGTCAACTTGCGAGACTCACCAGTCTCACCTGGCATTGCCTCGCGTGGTGCGCGATTCGTGGAAGACTTGAAGTGCGCGTTACCACGTCCCCCACGACCACCTTTCGCAGCCACCACTTGATCGCCAGCCTTTGCGAGATCCTTCAAGATAAATTGGCCTTCGAGGTCTCTGATCACGGT
>CAYQMZ010000839.1:0-3625 GCA_964418725.1 uncultured Pirellulaceae bacterium | reverse complement strand
GTCGTATGGCGGTTGGCTCGAAACCAACAGTACCGGAAGGAACGTGTGGCCCGGAAACGAGGAACCCCATTGCGTCCCCGGCACCCATGGTGTCGCCGGCAATCTGTTCCTGAATGAATTGGTCGTATGGCTTGTCTGCGTTGAACGCTCGAACGACGTAATCGCGGAACATCCATGCATTCTTGCGATACATGTTGCTTTCACTGCCGTTCGTTTCCGCCCACCGAATCACGTCCAGCCAGTGCTGTGCCCATCGCTCGCCAAATTGTGGCGACGCGAGTAGTTCCTCGACCAATTCCTCATAGGCTGCGTCTGGATCTTGCTTGCAGGATTCAATGAACTGTTGCGTTCGCTCAGGCGTCGGAGCAAGCCCAGTCAAGACAATGGAAACGCGACGAATAAGCTCATTTGGCTCCGCAGGTGCGGAGAATTGAAGTCCAGCCTGTTCGAGTTTGGCAAGTAGAAAGGCGTCAATTGGATGTTCATTTGGACGCGTCGAAGAGGAGCTATTGCGGTCGCGATTTTGCTGCGGGATTTTGGGGCGTAGCAACGGTTGGAAGGACCAGTGATCCACCGCTTCTTCGGCCACGTCCTTCATTTGCCCCGGCCAGATGGCACCTTCCTGGATCCAGCGCGTCAGCAGTTCGATTTCAGCTTCAGGGAGCTTGTCTTCCTCCGGCGGCATCGCCATTTCTTCGTCGACGTGATTGACGACTTCAAGCAGATAACTCCGTGCGGCGGCCCCAGGGACGATAGCCGCAAGTCCCGAGTCACCACCACGTAACATGCCGGCGCGCTGATCTAGTCGCAGCCCCGATTCGTGATCGTCACCGCTGTGGCAGTCCCAGCAGCGTTCTTCCAAGATCGGCTTCACGTCAGTTTGAAAATCGACTGCTGCAGCCGAGACCGTTGAGCAACAGATCGCGATCGCAGTCAGCGTGACAATGGTGCAAGTCTTAGTCGTGTGCATGAATCATCCTGCTAGGACCTAATAGCCCAGCGGTTTGCCTTGGTCATAGAGATCTGCGATTTCATCTGACGATAACGCCGTGTCGAAGATCGCCAACTCGTCGATTGTGCCATCCAAGTTTCGAACGGCAAACCAAGGCGACTTACGAAACGGTTGTCCCCAGTTTCCAATCTCTGCGGGACCAATCTTCAACGACGTCACGCGAAAACGATCCAGGATTTGTTCATCGGCGAATTCGACGCCATTAACATAATGCTTGACGCGACCACCTGCAGGGTCGTAGACCGCAACCAAGTGAAACCATTGACCGCTCTTGGATACGTCCCAAAACGGTTCCGTTCGATAGATTTTGTGTAGGCGAGCATCCTCCGCCGGGCCATCGCCGGCACCGGGCGTATCGTCGACCATCACCGAGAACATGAGTCGCCCGTTGTGGTCGATCTGCCAGTGTGGCTCGCCGTTTTCATAGCCGTCACCCATGAAGATCGCGTTGTACTGGTGCTGAAGGTCGTCGATTCGCGCCCAGCAGGCAAACGTGAACGCTGTAAATTCGCCGTCAATGCGAGTTCGCAAGCGGGAACCAGGACGATCAAACTCCAAGCCTCGGGACTTCTCGCCAAACCGTCCAACGGTTTCGCCAACAGGCCCCAACAGCTTGGCGTTGAAATTACCGACTCCACGTTCGGACGCATCCGGGATCACTCGGCCATTCCGCGAACTTGCAATCGGGTAGTAGGCAATGAGTCGATCGTCAGCTTTCATCGTTTTCGAGGCTGCTAGCCATTCGTTAAAGCGGGCTGCTTCGCTGGTCGACCTGTTTTCTGCAACATCCAGGAATGTCGATATAGAATTCAGCGGCTTGAGTTCGCTTGTCTCGCCGCGAAGCCAACTGTGTTCTCCCGTCGTCAGTCGCTTGCCATCGTGCAGTCCGCCTTGCAATTCAATTTCTCCGTCGACGACGGCCACGAGCGCGGTGTCAGCGGTAACGTCTAAAGCGAACTCAGTACCAAGATCAATGATCTTTGAATCGGCTGCCTTGACCACAAAACCTCTAGCTGCGGGCGGCACACTGGCACGCATTCGTCCTTTTAAGATTCGAACGGACCAGTCGGATTCCAGTTCGAGGTGAGCCGGACCTTCCACGATGATGGTGGCTCCGCAAAAGAAATCGATTTCAACAATGCCGCTGTCGAATTGCAAAGTACCTGACGGCAACACGTCTCCTTCACGGAAACGCCTGCCGCTGGCGCCCCACTGCACGCCTGCCACGCTTCGCAACGTTGCATAACCAGCTAGAGTTTGTTCGTCCGTTGAATCGACTTGAGGTGTTTCGGCCGGCCGGAGTGAGATGGTGTTTGCGTCGCGTCCGAGTTGATAGGCAAACGTACTTGCCACGGCGAGCAAGATGATCGCCCCAGTCGCTAGTAGAATTAGATTACGTGGCGGAAGGGCAATGCTTGGGGGGCTTGCCGTCGAATTATGTTTCCCGATCTGAGGAGCCGTGGATGCCACGCTCGAACCGTCCTGCGCCCAGTCGGAGAGTGCCGAGTCTAGTTCTGTGTATTCCCGGAAGAGATCGCGAGCCGTTTTCGACGTCTCCAACCGATCCTGAAGTACTTCGGATTCGGCGGCCGTGAGGCGCCCGTCTAGCCACGCTGCGATCAGTCGTTCCAGGTCTTTGTCTGACATCACAGGCTCTCCTTTGCAAGTTCTCTCTTCATGCAGTCGAGCAACCGGGAACGCAAGCGTTGAATGAGTTTGTAGAACGCTTCTTCACTCTTTCCCGCTTGTTTGGAGATCTCTCGCATGATGACTCCCGGGGAGTAAACCTGCAGCAACATTTTTTTTCGATCGGCAGGCAATTTCGCAAGACACCGGTCGAGCACATCGCGCCGGTCTTTGGCATCTTCGCCAGCCGCTTCATTCGCCAGTAGCTCCCAGACGTCTTCGGAAAAGACCAGGGGCGAGGTCGCCAAACGACGTCGATGTTTCAGTGCCTCAAAGCGAGCGATTGTCAGGAACCAACCACCGAACGCCGTACCCTCTTCGAATTCGCTGAACTTCCGCCAAGCCACCAGGCTGGCCTGCTGAATCACTTCGTCCACGTCATTGCGAGTCGGCAACAGGCCACGCAAAAACGCACGCACTCTCGGTTCGTGCTCGATCAACAAACGCACGAAGGCTTCCCCCGGATCGGTTTCCGACCTAGCTTGATTGGGCGAGTCGGGCTCTTCGTTTGTCATCGTGTTGCAAAACCTTTCAAGTGACTCATCACTCCCGAACTGCTGAGGATTGGACAAAGAAAATTCCAATAGCGTTCATTTCTGCGGAATTCGGCTGATTCAGTGTCTGGTTCCGATTTCAGGGTGCCTGGTTCCAGCGGGTCTGGCTTTCAACGTTTAGTGCCTGAGTTTCAGTCAGAGTCTACCTAACTGGGAAACCAAGCCACGGCGATCGCGGTCGGCTACGGTTTGGAATTATTCCGTCGAGTCGAGTTTTCCTGTCCCTATGGCAACGCAGCGGTTCAGGTGATAGCACGACCTTGTGGTACCAATCTAGTAAGATGTGCCGGTCGAAGAATCTAAAGCGGAGCCACGACTGGTATGCATCGTTGTTGTGTTATTCAATTGGTTAGAGCAGCTCTCTTCCTTAGTG
>CAYQMZ010000838.1:0-3627 GCA_964418725.1 uncultured Pirellulaceae bacterium | reverse complement strand
GACCTGTTCCGGCCAGAAGACGGAATTTCGATACCCATCTTCATTGAGGAAGTGTTTGTATTGTGCGTTCGTCACCAAGTGGCGATCGATGAAGAATGATTCTTCCCAGGCGATAAAGGAGCTGTTGTTGCCAATGCCGATTTCTTCGACTCGCAACAACCCGGCAGGAACGAACGCCATGTCCTTTTCAAGCAGGTTTCCGGCCGCCACAACAGCGTCGTAGCGATTCTCCGTATGCTCGTTCAGAACCGCGCAGTAGCCACCCGTCTTCAATCGTTTGTTGACTCGCGGATCCCGACACAACTGCTGAGGCATCGTGGGTCGAGGCGCAGCAGCCTTCGACGGCTCTGCCTTCTGCACAGTCAATCCAAGTAGGTTGTCGAGCAATCCCATATCACGCTTCCAAACAGACCGAAGCTACCCGAACAGATAGAACCGCAGCGAGGCGACCCACGTCGCGGTTTTCGGACCTGAGGTTGGGGCGAATTACCATCAACATGTAGCAAATAATGCCCAGAAAAGATTAGTACGCTAGATGGGCGAATTCAGAACAAAACAATCGGAACCCTGCACAATTCTGCGCCCCAGTTACCTGCCTCACTGTGGATACGCACGCGATAGCCGCACAAACGCTCAACCGTTGACGGTCGTAACGATCATCCCCCAAGTAGCGAATACCTTTCGATTTGCGGTTGGGGCAGTTATGCTACCGTGCAAGCACTCCGCCACACGCTGCGATAAGTCGCACCAGGATGTCACCCTCGTGGCGGGACAAAGGATGTCCCATGTCAATTCAACTGTTTGTTGACTATTTGCAACGCAAGTTCGCACCGCATATCGCATCACACTCGACCCTCGATCCATCCGCGGGTGAGTTCGCCGCAATCCCCAACGAGCTTGCGGGACCACTCGCAAAGGCGTTGAAGAAAAACAAGCTGGAACAACTGTACTCGCATCAACGCGATGCATTCGATGCCATCCGCGGCAACCAGGACACGGTCTTGGTGTCGCGAACCGCCAGTGGAAAGACACTGTCGTTCCTGCTGCCGATCCTTCACGAGTACATCGAAGCACCATCGCCTTTCAGCGTGGCGTTGCTCTACCCTACGAAAGCCCTTTCGCGGGACCAGGAAGGCACGCTGGGCGGCTTGATGCAAGCCAGTGGTGTCGAAACGCGCCTGGGCACGTTTGACGGCGACACGCCACGCGAAGAACGCACCCGAATTCAATCGCGTGCCGATTTTATGATCACTAACCCGGACATGCTGCATTCCGGGATTCTCCCCAACCACAATCGCAAGTGGCGAACATTTCTCTCTCGGTTGCGTTACATCGTTATCGATGAAGTCCACACGTACCGCGGTGCATTCGGTTCACACGTTGCCAACGTACTTCGCCGCCTAGTCCGCGTCTGCGAAATGCATGGCAGCCAGCCAACCTTCGTTTGTTCCTCGGCGACGATTGGAAATCCTGCCGAACATGTTGAGGCACTCTTTGGGCGAAAGTTCAACGTCATCACCAAAGACGGCGCACCGCGTCCACAACGAGATCTATTCTTGGTGAATCCACCCGTTGTCCAGAGCCACGGGCACGCCATGTATCGCAAAGGCCCGAACTCTGTCAGCATTCCACTCATCCGCGAGGCCACGCGTTTGGGCATTCGAACTATTTGCTTTTGTCGCGCGAGACAACAGGTAGAGCGACTAGTCCGCGCCGTGACCGATGGTCATCCCGAACTTAAAAGCAAAGTCAAACCCTACCGTGGTGGTCTGCTCCCCAACGAACGTCGCAAACTGGAACGCGATCTGGCCGAAGGAAATGTCACAACGATCGTGAGCACGAATGCACTCGAAGTTGGCATCGACATTGGCGACCTAGATCTTTGCATCCTCAGCGGTCACCCTGGGTCGATGTCGAGCTTCTGGCAACAGGCCGGACGAGTCGGACGGCGCGGCTCACGAGCGGTGATCGTTTACGCAGCCCGTGACACGCCAATCGACCAGTACTTTGTGAACCACCCCGAATTCGTTCACCAAGCGCCGATCGAACGTGCCTGGCTGAACGCCAACAATCCCTACATCCTGTTGCAACACCTACCTTGCGCGGCGCACGAACACCCGCTGCGCGACCAAGAAGTCTCATTCCCTGAGCCCGCTTACAGTGCCGCCTTGGACGTGCTGAAAGAGGACGAGACAGTGAAAGAGTATCACGGCAACTACCGTTATGCTTTGCGTGACTATCCCGCCAAAGGCGTCAACCTGCGAGGCATGACGGACTACAACATCGAAATCTACTGCGGAACAGAAGTTATCGGCGAACTGGATCCAATCGGAGCCCGCGGAACACTCTACAAGGACGCGATTTATCAACACCTTGGCCGCCGTTACATGTCCATGGACTTGGATCTGGAAAAGAAGCTGTGCCGTGTCGATCCAGTCGACGTGGACTACTACACCGAATGTGTGTGGGAGAGTCGCGTTACGCTCACCGATTCACTCGAGAAATCCGAACTGCGTGACGCCAAACTGGAATTCGGATACATCAACGTCAATCGCCAGCCCAAGCTGTACAAAAAGATCCGTGAACGCACGCTGGAGAACATTGGCTACGGACCAATCACGCTGGACCCGTTCATTTACGACACAACAGGATTCAGTTTTCGCCCACCCGAATCCTGGCGGTCCGCCGTTAAGTCACAAGACAAACGCCACCTTGGGGCCGCGCTGCACAGCCTGAGTTACATTCTGCAAAAGACAGCGCCAAGCCTCTGCCTGGGTGATGTGAAGAACATTGAGACCGACGTTTCGCTGACGGAAGTCGATGAGGGAGAAGGCAACTGGTACAGCGCGTTGTATCTGTACGATACCATTGAAGGAGGCGTGGGCTACGCGGAGAAGATTTTTGAGATCTTCGAAGAAGCACTTCGTTTGTGCAAAGCCGTCATTGACGAGTGCTCATGTAATGCTGGCTGCCCGTCGTGCGTGCCTGCCGTACCTCCTGGCGTAGATGATCTGGAACTCGAGCAGTTGCTGGTCGAGTCGAACGCTTCGGTCGCTTGCACCAAAAGCCTCTTGGAAACGCTGTTGACCGATCAACTGGTTTTGCCTCATGTTACCAACCACGAAATTCCAACCCGCACGCGAATTGACGCGCCGGAGGAAGACGCGGACATGTTAAAGCTCAAACAGCGATTAAGCCAAGCCGGTAAAATCCTGAAGCAAAAACGTTCTCGTCTCCACTAACACACGACTCAATCGGCTTTCCATTGCTCGGTGAGGATACCGAGTCGCTCCAACCTTAGATGTCATGGAACACGACGTCATCACCAACGCACTGCTGCACTGTCCTCAAGTAGGACCGGCAAGACTTGCCAAGCTACACGCAAGTGGCATTCGCACGTGGAATGATGTCCTGCAGCGCAGTGAGGAACTGCCATCCGGCATCGGCCCTCCCATCGTTGAAGAAACACAGCGGTGCGTGCAGGCCATGTCGACCCGCGACATAGCCTACTTCGTCGACAACTTTGCAGCCAAGGATCGATGGCGGATCCTGGCACAGTATCTGGGCGAAGTATCTTACTTCGACATTGAAACTGCCGGTCTCGAATACGACGATCCGATTACGGTG
>CAYQMZ010000837.1:0-3629 GCA_964418725.1 uncultured Pirellulaceae bacterium | reverse complement strand
GGGCAGGGCCGTCATTGAGTCGCGTCGTGCTAAGTGCGTTTGGGAATGATCCGATAAACTGGCGATCGAGTCCTGTGGGCGGCACCCCCGGCACGGCAAATCGATTTGAAGACGCCACGCCTCCGTCGCAACCCGGGGATCCGACTTTCACCGTTCTCGATAACGGAGACATCGTTCTCGCTTGGCCGCCTGCGGAAGATCCGGATGGCGAAGTGGCTGAGTATGCCGTCTACCGAAACGGGACCCAGATTGCGAACTCGCCGATCGCATTCTTTCGGGACGATGAGACTACTTGGGCCGACGAACTTGATCTTACGTATCACGTCGTAGCTTTGAACGCAGACGGGTTTGAAAGTACTGCGTCCAAAACGATAAGTGTTACGGTCGACGCGACCAGTTTCCAAGAGGGAATTGCCGGGTACGCCGGAACGGTCAGCACGTACATCAAAGAATCCGGTCCGAACGAAAACGAAAGTACAGGCGGACGGTTGATCGTTGACGGGAATGAGCCGGGGGACGTCGGCGGAGCGGATTCCGCATTGCTGCGTTGGGATGACTTGTCGGTGCCAGAATCCACCGTCGTGGTCGGTGCTTCCGTGTCACTAAACATCATCAACGACGGAGACTCTTTTGCGATCAAACCTGTTTTGCGGCCGGGCGAACAAACCCAAGCGACTGGGACGCTCGCGGCTGTTGGGCGACCCTGGGCCATCCCTGGTGCGTTGGACGAGAGCGATGTTGGGATTCAAGTAGGGACGCTCGAGACGTCAGGTCGAGAGTTTCGATCTACCGGCTTGAATCAAGAAGGCGTCAGGATGGTGACCGAGTGGCTGGCAAACCCGGTTTCGAATCATGGCCTGATAATCTCCGATCCTGGCGGCGCAACAAACAGCGTCATTTTTGAATCACATCGCAATCGAAACGAGACGCTTCGCCCAAAGCTCACGCTATTCCATATTCCAGATACGGAAACGTTAACTGGGGATCTCGATCTGAGTGGGGAAATTGATTCGGCGGATATCGATCTCATGCACGCTGCGGTACGCGGTGGGTTTGTAGATCCCTGGTTCGACATCGACGCCGATGGAATCGTTGGCATAGGCGACGTCGACTACTTGCTAGACAACGTGCTGGCGACAAAACGAGGCGATGCGGATCTGAACGGACGAATTGAGTTCGCGGACTTCTTGGCGCTCGCTCAAGCCTTCGCGACACCAGGAGCGAAGGGCTGGCAGGAAGGCGACTTTGATGGCGACGAAGAGGTAACCTTCGCAGACTTTCTGTTGCTCGCGTCCAATTTTGCGAGCATGCCGTAATCGGAACATTGCTCCCTGAGAATTGTCTCGTTGTGTATCTGTTTCTGCATTCAGGAACTTTCTCGCAAAAATCGTTGACACCGTCCGCGTATCGCTTAGGTTGTGCGTTCGATTTAGGGAGTCTCAGATTCGCGGATCTGATCAAGGCAGAGAATAGGCACCTGTTTTTGATGACTGCGATAAGCCACCATCTTCACAACGAGGGGCGAGATGAGAACGACAACTATTGCGATGGCGTTGATGTTGACGCTGTCCGTCATTGCTCGGGCCGATACCCGAGCGACCTTCGAAGATCTGGGAGACAACGACACGTTCGTCAACCTAGAGTTCTTTGGATCGGCGCCCGGGCCGGATTTCGCTGGACCTGACGCAACGGGCTCACCCGGGATGACCGGCGACTTTCTAATGCTATCTGCGGCAGAGGGCGACCAAAACAATTGGGCTGCGTTTGACCAGGATCCCGACGACGAAGGTGAGTTTGCCGCGGCGGTGTTTAGCTTTGACTTCGTGATGGACTCGACGTCCACGCCGGGCCAGAGTGCGGATGGATTTTCATTCGGATTCTACAGCACCGAAGTGTATGGCTTTGAGGATATCCTTGGTTTCGCGCCGCATCCGCCGGAGGATCCACGTGCTGCCGGCGTGCTAGGTTTTGGCTTTGATACTTGGAACAATGTCACCGACGAAGACGCGGGGCCTGCCGCATTCGGTCTCGAGCCAGATGCCGAACTTACGAATGAACAACGCACGGACTACCAAGAGATGTCCGTCTACTACGATGGAAACCGAGTTGCGCGTATCGACGATACTCGTCAACTCGATCCGCCGCTTGATCTAGATAACGGAAACCTTGCCGAAGGCACTGGAATCCATACGGTAACGGGATCGGTTAACTTCGAAGGCGGGACCGTCAGTCTGCAAGTGGACGGCAATCCAATCTTTTCAGATCTTGAAGTTCCTGATCTTGCCCCATTCGATAGCCGGGTTGCGTTTTCTGCTCGGACGGGTGGTGAGTGGGCGATTCACGGAATCGACAATCTGTTAGTTCAATACGGTGACGAGAGTATTCTGCCGGAGCCCGTCGAACCGACGCCGGTAGAGCCGGTTGGTTGCACGCCCGCCAACGAGCTCATGGGAGACTTGGACGGCAACGGTGCTGTTGAGTTTGCTGATTTCTTGGTGTTGTCGGGTAACTTCGGAATGGCTGTTGAGAGTTATGGAGAAGGGGATGTCGACTGCAACGGGACGGTCGAATTTGCGGACTTCCTCGTCTTCTCAACGAACTTTGGGCAATCCTTAGGAGCCACCGCCGCTTCGGTGCCTGAACCGTCGGCCGTCTACATGTTGTTAGGCGTTGCGATTCTGGGCATAGGACGTCGCAAGACGCGGCGTTAATCTTCGTTAGGTTAATTGAAACGCCACCGCCTGCTCGGTGGCGTTTTTCATGCGCTGCAGGTTGAAGCTGCCAGATCGTCGGGCGAGTATATTGAAGGGCTTGGCGGTGCAGGGGCGGGACGCCTAGCTGTGTGCTGCTGCCAACGTGAGTCAATTCGCGATCTTAAACTGAACGGGATCGACATCGATGGTCTGGGAAACGTGTCTTGGGAGCTCTCCAACTGCACGGGCCAACGCAATAACATTGCGTTGGATCTGGTTCGCGATTTCACTTGTGCTGCTTTCACTGCTGACTCCAACGGGTTGTAATCGTTCAGCTCAAAAGCAACCGGCGGGCGACGAGTCTAGTGATGCTCGCGCGGACCGCGTCGAGGCGAAGGATACATATCGGCCAATCGAAGGAGCTCTATTCGAAGAACTCGCTGCGTCGTCGACGGGCGTAGATTTTGTTCATCGTCTGGCGGCAGATCATCGACTCGCGTACTTGTATCACTCGGGCTACTCATGCGGCGGCGTCTGTGTTGGTGACGTCAATGGCGATGGCTTGGCGGACGTTTTCTTTGCCAGCGGGCCGGACAGCAACGCGTTGTTCTTGAACAAGGGTGACCTTAAGTTCGAGCGGTTGAAAGGGGCTGTTGATGGAGGTGATGTTTGGTCCGTTGGGGCGAGCATTGTCGACATCGACGCGGATGGTGATCTGGACATCTATGTCTGCAACTACGAGGCACCGAACTCGTTATGGCTGAATCAAGGTGCCGATGGTAATGGGATAGTCTTCAAGGAAGTTGCGGAAGACGTGGGGTTGGGCTTCGCAGGTCCAAGTCATTGCCCGTATTTTGCCGACTTTGATCGCGATGGAGATCTCGATCTCTTTTTGCTGACCAATCGCGTTTACTCGCCGACGGGACGGCCAAACGT
>CAYQMZ010000836.1:0-3635 GCA_964418725.1 uncultured Pirellulaceae bacterium | reverse complement strand
GGGCCGACGGCGCGCCGATCTGGCAGGAAGCCGAAGAGGGCGAGACCCAGACCTTCGGCGGCCATCTCCCGGTTCGTTCGTTTTATCGCACGGTCGATCTGCCGGCGTTTGGCGACCGGGTGCTCTATCTGGAAGAGCTGACCTTTGGCGATAACCCGTACCGCCAGCGCATCTACACGGTCGCCGTGGACGACGAAGACCGGGCCCGGGTCAAGCTGTGGTACTTCAAGGACAAAGAACGCTACGCCGGCGCCTGGCAGGATTTGTCGCGGCTGGCGGACCTGACTCCGGAAGACATGTCGCCGTTGCCCGACAACTGCGATCTGGTGGTCGAGGCCCAGGCTGATGGCCGGTTGCACATGATGATGCCGCGCGATCAGTGCGCCTTTGGCAGCCGCATGTTCGACTACCGGGTCAGCCTGTCTGCCGATGACTTCTGGTTCCGGGACCGCATTGTCAACGCCGACACCAAGATCGTGCTGATGACCGCCGGTAGCTTTACCTGGCACCGCATGGAGCGGCAGCGCTGAAAGTGAGCCACCCGCCATACGAATGCGCCCCATCTCGGCGGTTGGGACGGCTTAGTGCAGGCCTTACCACGCAAGATGCTAACTGGATAAGCGGCTGTCCGAGCACTCTTAGCGCAGGCGTCGTTGAGTGGGCTTCCTCAACAAGGGACGGCTTAATTCTGGGTTGAAGAGCACACTAGTGTTTACTTTGTGTTCTTCTTCTCAAAGCACATATAGCCCGCGGAACACTCGACTTTGGTGTTGGTAATGCCCAAACACCGCTTCTGTGGGCTTGTTTGCGCGACATCGGGCATGAAAAGAGGGTGTTGGAAGCGAAATCGTTCATGTGGGGCCTCTTTTATCAAAGAGATCGCTGGTCATTGAGCTGCCTGCCGGGCGTGTTGTAGCCTGCTGCATCATTATGTCGGATATCTATGTGAGCAGTTGCCGTGTTCCGTTTGGCTTTCTAAATCCATTGAGAAAAGTTCGCGAGTCTCTGTGTGCAAGTGTTTTCATGCAGTGATTGAGTTGTTCTTCGATCTTGGTGTAGCTATTTGTTAGCGCCAGCACTTGCTATACATGAGCTTTAGTGAGTCTTGTTCGGGCTGTCTCATTCTTGCCAGAACCAGCTTAACTTTTTCGCGAGGATCAGTTGGGCGTCGTACGTGTCGGCGGATTCTGGCACAGTTTTCCTTCGATACTTGTTGGAAGAATCTGACCGGTCCTCTCGAAGTGTAACGGTAGAGAGCACTCCCGAATTGATGGTGATTTGAAGGCGAACAATCGATTAGAGTCGATAGCAAGAAGGGGCTGGACCTCCCTACTTCCTATCGGGTGTGTAGCTGGTTTTCTAGGCCTTTAGCCTCCTGATAGGTTTAGAACCGTTCTTGTTGGTGGTGCGGTTGTGCACTTTCACCGATCAACAGTTCTTCAGTGACCCCCAGTTGGTTGCGGAAGAGAAGTCTTTGGAGTTGATTGATTCACCTCGCAGGCCGATTCAGGGCACCGATCTCCTACTGGCGCACGTGGCTGTCCCTTACGGTTACCAGTTGGTCCAGCCCCACGTTTTGATAGACAGGCAAGTTGTTTGGGCGCACAATTTCAAAGTGTGATGCTGTTCCCACAGCGCGGTGTCTGTGCCTCACAGCGTCAGTACGCAGCTCAACGCGTCTGCTGTACACGCCTCATGGTGGGGGCATTAGTGAGACCGTTTCTGGTCTCAAGGTCAACCGACCAAAAACGTGAGCGTACCGAATGCACACTCCCGACAGAGTTGTCAAAGTCCTCGTCGATGGACTCTTCCTGAAGTTGAGGCACGAACTCTCGTTTGAAGAGTCGCAAATCACGGTTATCGCTGGTCCGAATGGCGTCGGGAAAACCTATTTGCTTCGAATGATCGATGATTTGATACGAGCTCAGAACGATTCGTTTGTCGAGGCGCCTTTCAAAGAATTTTGCATGCATTTCGCCAGTGGCGATTTTGTTTCCGTGAAACAAGAGCGCAAAGGGGACGAGGTGTCAGCGCTTTTTGTTGGTCAGTTTGGAAATCGCGCTCCGCTGAAAGGTACGCTGCCTGGCTTGACACGTCAGGACGTATGGAAAATCGAAAGGTCTTTGGGTCCATCTTGGGGTTACGACAAAAACAACCGGATGTTTGTTGACAGCATCGACGGTGAGGCCCTGCGTCTGGAAGAAGTGATAGATCGCGACTATGCCACGCTGCGATCGCGACGGCTGAGTGTAAAGTCTGAATCAGCTACTAAGCTCCGTGAACGAATGTCTCAAAAGGTCAATTCGCGTTTCATCGGAACCGATCGGTTGATTAAGGACAGGCTGTCCCCCCGTCCGTACGCGTTTTCTGGAAGTAAGGACCGAGGTGCAAGACCTGTTCCTTCGGTCAGCTGGTACGCGAAGCGTTTATCTACTTTGATTGCGGAAGTGACTGCAAAATACATCGATTTAACAACAGAGAAAGATCGCTCCTTCGTGATACGTGTGCTTGATAAAGATGAACAGGCTTTTCACCTCGAGGAACCGACAGATCGACTGACTAGAGTTGAAGAAAGAAGGCGGCGCTTAACGAATCTTGGATTGCTCGGCGACAAAAACGAATACCCGATTAATCTCGATTCTTATCAGGATGGTTTTAATAGGCTCGCAGAGTCTAGCCCTGGCGTTCTATTGGTCTATCTAGAAGATATGGAAGAGAAGCTTAGCTTGTTCGATGACATAGAGAAGAAGGTGGAACTGTTCAAAAAGTATATCGATGGGAGGTTTCTGCATAAGCAGCTGAAGGTTGATGCTGACAATGGTTTCCGATTCCTGATGCAGAACGTTGGCGAGAAGCCCCAGGCATTGGATCCATCGGTACTTTCTTCAGGTGAGCAGCATGAATTGATTCTTCTGTTCGAACTCATTTTCGAGACACGTAAAGGTGATTTGGTGCTGATTGACGAACCGGAACTTTCTCTTCATCTAACTTGGCAAATGACATTGTTGGATGACCTCCGAAGTACATTTGGGGGCGAGCAAGTTGACGTCGTAGTTGCTACTCATTCACCTGCTGTAGTCGAAAATAGTGAAGCCTTGGCGTACGTTGAGCTTAGTGATGTTTGATCTTAGAGTTCCTCCAGCACGGCATCGCGTTGCGCAGATTCGCTTTATATCCACCGGCAATCAGGCCAAAGCGATAGTTTTGGGTGTGGGTGCTAAGACCGAATTTTTTCCACACATGGTCGTTATCGGGGCGAAAGACTACGAGTATCAAAAGGAATGTGAGCAAGCGTTTGTCGGCGAGCAAGCTTGGGGATTGAGTGCTCATTGCCCTGCAGGTGGGGGTGAGCGGCGTACAACTCTTTACCGTAAGCCTATTATTGATTCGAGGGCTTCGGACCACACGGTAGTATCGCTCAGTGCTTCTGAACTAGTGGCGTGTGATTCGGTTGAGGATTCTCACTACGATGTGCTGAGCTTGGACTGCGATCCGGCAGACTTGGCTCGCAAACTATCTTCATTGCGGATTGTCAGCCTCTCATTGTGTGGGCTGGGATTGGACGACGAAGTCTGCAGGTTGTTGTTTAAATCGCGGTTTCCGGCCCTTCGTTGGCTGAGCCTATCTGAAAACCC
>CAYQMZ010000835.1:0-3636 GCA_964418725.1 uncultured Pirellulaceae bacterium | reverse complement strand
CGTTCAGCGAGCCGCCACTGGACCGAATCACGAGCCCGTGCACAGCCTGACCGTCGCCTCGCATGACGAAATGCAAGTCATCTGCAATACCAAGCGTCGCGGGAGGAGGCTTGGGGTACTCCGATTCGTTAATCGAAAAGGCACCAAAGGTCCCGGGGACTCCATCCTGGACATAGGAGTAGCTGACATCTTTTTCCGAGTTACGCGGACGCCAGCCCGCATCCAACGTAACAACGCCATCAAGCCGGACAGGGCTGTTCCCAGCAAATGTGATCTGATTCGGAGTGTTCTCGGTTAGCGATGCGAACGGCTGAGCTGAATCCGAGACAGCGAGCGAACCACTCGGAGACTCGAAGCTTAGTTCGTTGATACGCTGCCCGGCCCCTCGGACGCGAAACTTGCCACTTGAGGAAATGCCAACATCCAAAGTTTCAGTCGACGGATAAGTCCTAAATGGCATCCGCGATACTTCCCCCGCCCCAGTTCCCGTGTAGCTGTACGTTACGTCTCGAATCTGCTTCGACACATCCCAGCCAGCGTCGAGTCTTAGTACACCGTCTAGCTGAACGGGTGCCTCGCTGGAATAAGAAACTCTATTTGCGGTGTTGTCGCCAAGCGAGCTGAATGGCCCTGCGGTCGATGCCGGAATCAGGCCACCGCCGGCGGACGAGAACGCCAAATCCGTCAGGCTCTCCCCACGGCCAGAGACTCGGAAGCGAAAGTCCTCGCCAATCCCGACGCTTACCACAGGCTGATCGAACACAATTGGCACCGGTGTTGGGCCCCTGCCCCAAAATCCTTCGATTTCGGCACCCGCCCGAGCTCCGACCGAGAGTTCGACGGTGCTGCCTTCCGCAAACGGTGTCGTGTTCCCGAGATTACCGTATGTCACCTGATTGGGAGTATTAGCGAGGAAGAAGGTGAATGGCTCGGCGTTATTGCCCGGCGCTGGAATCAGATCGCCACGGCTCGACGTGAAATCGAGCCCAGCAACTTCGATGTCGCCTCCCAATGCCGTCACAGAAATTGGCCCACCACCCGGCGGAAACGATCCTACGAGTTCTTGAGCCCCTGCAAGTGTTGGCAGGCACAGACAAACAACCAAGGAAACAACGCAACGAAAACTCATGGTCTTACCGTTACCGGCAGAGCAAGTGCATCGTTTCGCAACCGCAAAGACGCGAAGTTACGCGGCAGTCAAGAAGCTGTGGCCAATCAGCCAAGCGTCTGTTAGGAGGACCAATCAAAGGTGCGAGGCGACGGGCGGCTCGCAGTTGAGCTGCACGTTCGCAAATCGAGCATCATTAAGGGGCGATCCCTTGCCTACGATGCACTCGCCATTGGCGGTCCTAATGCTTTTTCTAGGTTGACTCATTCAAACAGGCGCCCGGTGAGCGTCTGACACATCTAGAATGCTAACACCGACGGCAAGTACTCAAAAAGATTGCAACCAATATTCTTTTTTGGTCACTAACAGAATTCCCGCATGCAGCGGGTGTACTGGCTTGATTTCCGATTCGAAAACCGTTAGCCCAGACAGATGCGAAAAACGCCATGCGTGAATTGAACGTCGCATAGGCAAAACAGCAGTTGCTGCAGGCGAATTCCAGTGCCGCCGCGTTCCGGCTTTAGCTTGAAGAGACTGGCACTTCGATTCGGTCAGTCAGATCACGAAGATCTTGGAGTGCTTGCGGAATAGCCGAAGCCTCGCCTTGCTTTGCCTTCATCTCAAGATTCTTAGCCGGCTCGGTTAGCTCTCCAAACCCGGCCGTACCACCAGACCCTTTCAACCAGTGAGCCAGCTTGGCCAGACCATCTAGATCGTCGCTGTCGTACGCATCGCACATCGCGTCCAATTGCTCATGCAGACGGTCAATAAACTCAACCACGATTTCTCGGAAGTCCTCATCATCAACAGGCAGCGAAGATCGAATCCGCGGCAACGCGTTTCCAGCCTTATCCTTGGCAGTCGACACAGCCCGTGGAGCTGGCGTCGCCACATTTGAGTCGCCTGAGCTCGTTGATTCGTTTTGCCGCGACGAATCGACGAGAGCCTTGGACTGATCGCTTGCCGTTTCTTCTTTCCGCGAGACCTCGCTGGGATCAACGGTTCGCGTCTCACCACCAAGGATATCGCTCATTAGTTGCAGCAACTTGTTGGAGTCGACCGGCTTTGGCAGGAAGTGTGAACAACCAGCATTCAAGCACTTTGCCTCATCCTCCTTCATGGCATGCGCGGTGAGAGCCACGATAGGTATCGTGCAACCTCGTTCACGAAGTACGCTGGCGGCTGTATAGCCATCCATCACTGGCATCTGCATGTCGAGCAGAATGACATCGAAGTCTTCCTCCATTGCGGCGTCAACCGCTTCCTGCCCGTTTGTTGCTTCGACGATCGACGCACCCGCTCTTCCTAAGAACAGCTTCAGCAATTTTCGATTCGAGTCGCCATCGTCCACAACCAAGATGCGAGACGGCGGCAGTTCAGCCTCAACGGTTTGCTCGTCTCGAATGCGTCGTGCACACTGAGCTTCGCTTGCGTCGATCCGACGAATGCCGTCCAGATTGCCCGGCGAAATCGTGACAATGAAACTGGTTCCGGTGCCTAACTCGCTCTCCGCTCGAATGCCCCCGCCCATAGCTTCGGCAAACTTCTTTGCAATAGCCAGCCCCAGACCTGTCCCGCCAAACTTACGAGTGACCGAACTGTCGGCTTGACTGAACGGATCAAAGATTCGGCCAAGTGCTTCTTCCGAAATTCCAATGCCACTATCGATCACGGAGAACTCGAATTCGCGACCAACCAATCTGGACGTCACGCGAACTTCGCCATCTTCCGTGAACTTGATAGCGTTGCCGACCAAGTTCGTCACGATCTGTCGCATGCGAACAGGGTCGCCTTGTATGAATTCGGGGACTCCGTTGGCAGGTTGATAACTGAGATCCAGCCCTTTCTGGTCGGCTTTCACTCGCAGAACTTCCAGCGTTTCCAGAATGATCTTGTGTGGCGAGCATTGCGTGCTTTCAAGCTCCATCCGACCGGCTTCGACTTTGGACAGATCAAGGATGTCATTGATCAATGACAGCAGGTGCTCACCACTCGAGTGAATTGTGTTCAGGTACTCTTCGCGCTCGCGATAATCGTTGTCGAATCCACGCCTCAATACATCCGTGAAACCAAGAATGGCGTTCATCGGCGTCCGAATCTCGTGGCTCATTCGAGCCAAGAAATCGCTCTTGGCTGAATTGGCTCGCTCAGCTTCCTGGCGGAGCATTTCGTGCTCAACTTTTTTCTGCTCAAGTACGGTCACGTCCTCAAGCCCAATGAAGACCCCGCGCAGGGCGCCGTCGTTTCCGACCATAGGACTCGAACTTGCAATCAATGTCCGCCGTCCGTCGGAAGCCTCGATCTTCAATGTCGTGCCGGACATCGGCACCTGCGAGTCGTAGGTAATCTTCCAGGGTAATTCTTCGTCGTCGCCCAGCATCCACGGAAAGTCTGAGACTGCCGCACCGACCAGTTTCTCCGGTGAGCGTCCAAACCAATGAGACACAGCATCGTTTGCGAGCACAATATCTCCGTTGGCATCCGCGACGATCAAGCCGCCCGCCAACGTATTGAGTACCGTTCTAACT
>CAYQMZ010000834.1:3355-3648 GCA_964418725.1 uncultured Pirellulaceae bacterium | reverse complement strand
TCAGAGCATCCTGCATTCTGTCGCCAAGGATATGCCTGAGGCACCTCATGGACTTTCGAGTGTCGTTATCGGTAAAGCGGATGTGGGAGCAGCGTTGGCGGCAGACGCTCGGCTGCCATTGATCTCCGCAACTGGATCGACACGCATGGGGCGTGCGGTGGCACAAACGGTCGCCGCGCGACTTGGTCGTTCGCTGCTTGAGTTGGGTGGCAACAATGCAATGATCGTAGCGCCGTCGGCTGACTTAGAGTTGGCAATTCGCGCGATCGTCTTCGCTGCCGTCGGCACCTGCG
>CAYQMZ010000834.1:0-3345 GCA_964418725.1 uncultured Pirellulaceae bacterium | reverse complement strand
AAGTTGGTTGCGAAGCTGTTGCCCGCCTATCAGAGTCTGCCGATCGGTAATCCGCTCGACGAGACCACGTTAGTCGGACCGTTGATTGATGAGGCCAGTTGGGAGGCGATGGAAGCCGCAATTGCCGCGGCGAAATCGCAAGGTGGGAAGCTGCTTGTCGGAGGGGAGCGTGTTACCGATGGAGTTCCGGGCGGCACCTATGTCTCGCCCGCAATTGTTGAAATCGATGCTGGAGCGGAGATTGTTCAACAAGAGACATTCGCGCCTATCCTGTACGTGATGCGGTATCAGGAGTTGTCGAAGGCTATCACCACGCACAATGCGGTCCCGCAGGGACTCAGTTCGGCGATCTTCACGTCGGATGTTCGCGAAGCCGAATTGTTTTGCTCACCGGCGGGCAGTGACTGCGGAATCGCAAACGTCAACATCGGGACCAGTGGAGCGGAAATCGGCGGTGCCTTTGGCGGGGAAAAAGACACCGGTGGCGGCCGAGAATCCGGTTCCGATTCTTGGAAGGCATACATGCGGCGAGCCACTAATACGATCAACTACTCGGATCAGTTGCCGCTGGCTCAAGGGATAAAGTTCGACGTGTAATTCTGTCGCAAGTTCCGTTTCGCTAGAGATTCCACACGTTATTGGGCGTCGACGCTGCGCTTTCCAAGCGAATCGAAGCCGAACGAGAACACGCGTCCGGAACGTCTCAGATGGCGGTATGCTAGAAACATGCTACGCCGGTTAGTTCAATTCCGCATCCGTACTCTGCTGCTGATCATTACGGTCTTTTGTGGTGCGACGGCCTCATTCGTTCGTCCGTATTTCGTACAAGAGGCAGCGATCCAGAGGCTTACAGAGAAGGCCAGGCTTGAATTCTCTGCCGGAAAGCCAAGATGGCTTCGGCCTATCATGGGAGCCAAATTCAGGCGGGCACACGTTTTGAAACTGAGCCCAAACGCGACAGACCGCGACATGAGGATAGCTCCGGAGCTTCCGTTCCTCGAACGCATCTATCTTCAGTTTTCGAAAGTCACCGATGTTGGGTTTCGAAATCTGGAACCAATTCATCAATTGCACACTATCGGCCTGCGACGATCTCGGGTTTCTGATCGGGGACTACGCTCTATCGCCAGCTGCAGGAATCTGAAGACGCTTGAGATCAATCACACGGCCGCGACGGGAGCGTGTCTGGAGTTCTTGCCAACCGACATTGAGCTACTGATTGCCGACAGCCGAGTTTGGAACGTTGGGACGATTCCTCACCTACAACGCTTTAAGTCTCTGAACATTCGACGATTGGACTTGAGCTACGAAGGCTTGTCAGGCAATGACTTGGCAAAGTTAAGGGGGAACAGGATCCAGCGACTCTTGTTGCGGGGCAACCAGATTACCGACGAAGGCCTTCTGCACCTGAAGAGCATCGAGGGGCTCAGTTACGTGGATGTGTCTGCAACGTCGGTGACGCGTACGGCCGCAGAGCAGTTTGGGGCCGAATACAAATGCACTGTGGTTTGCGAGCCACGGGCCAGACTGCACAACTACGCGTTGCGTTGGTTCAAAGAATACAGTCGTGAGATTCATGCAACGCACCAAGAGGGCACCTACACCCCTGTCACGCGGCCGCTGCAGGGTGATCCCTTGTTTCGCACGTCGTATGTCGAGTACCTGCCGCTTTTGCAGACGCTGACTGAGTTGAATGTCAGCACCGACGCCTTGCACGAGGAAGAAATCGAGTACCTCCAACGCATACCGAATCTTCGTCGACTAACGATGCGTGGTCCGGGCAGCTACGGCAGGTTCGTTGAGCCTTGGTGGCTGCTCTATCTGTCTCGTTCACGGTCGATTGAAGAACTTCGCTTGCCCAACAACGAGGTGACAGGCTGGTCGCTTCAGTATTTGTCGGAGCTGCCGCTGAGGAAGCTAGATCTGACGGCGAACCGGTTAGTCGATGAAGAATTGTCTGCGCTGGAGAAACTACCGCATTTGAAAGAGTTGACGCTCAAGAACAATCCCATCACGGACGATGGCCTGAAGCACCTGACAAAGCTGATCGAACTTGAGGTGCTGGACGTCAGCGGTTGCGATGTTTCCGCGTCAGCTGTGGCGGAGTTGGAGCTTCAACTTCCACAGACTCATGTCGTCAGCGACAAATAGGTTGACATCGTCTCGGAGGCTCGGCGGTCCGGAAAGAACAGGCAGGGACATTCATCGTCGTGCGACGCAACTTGTGATTCTCGCCATTAGGTCCGACGGCGAAATGTCGAGGATTCGGAATCGTTTCTGTGGACTGGCGTGGCCAGACACCAATTCTACTTGTGACTTCCGCAGCCCAAGCCCTTTGGCGATCGTCTCTCGCAATACCTTGTTGGCTTTTCCCTTTTCTGCAACCTGAGTCACGCTCACTCGCAACATGCCGTTGATCGTGTCTCGGATTTCATTTCGGCTAGCGCCGGGTTGCGCTTTCACGGGCAATATGACGCCGCCACGCTCGCAACTTTGCAGTTCAACATCAGTGGGTCGCATGTCCGGCACCCTGCGGGATGCGAATTTCGTTGACCATGGCAACGATTTCATCAGGCGGCGGAGGTGTCATCGCGGAAACGATGTTAGCGACAATGAAGTTGACGAACATGCCCACGAAGCCAATCCCTTCCGGCGAAATTCCCATGAAGTAGTTGGGCGTCGGGCTGGTGTTGATGAATTGGAAGTAGATGATGTAGCTCAGCGTCACCGCGATGCCGCTGACCATGCCAGAGATCGCACCATAGCGGTTCATCCGAGTGGAAAAGATCCCCATCAAGATCGTTGGGAAGAACGATGACGCAGCCAACCCGAAGGCGAATGCGACGGTCTTGGCAACGAAGCTGGATGGTGGATAAATCCCAAAGTACGCGGCGATGCAGAGGAAGACAAAGGATGCAATCCGTGCCCATCGGACCTCCATGACATCCGACATTCCTGGACTGACGATCTTCTTCATGAGGTCATGCGAGATCGATGTTGAAAGTACAAGTAAGAGTCCGGCCGCGGTCGACAGCGCTGCCGCAACACAGCCAGCCATCACCAATGCGATCACCCACATCGGCAGATTGGCCATCTCCGGATTGGCCATGACCAAGATATCTTTGTCGTAGTAGACCTCGTTGGCATCAGTAGAGATCGGATTCGTGGCGGTGCGAGGCTCGTCGTTTTCACGTGGACCGGCGTATTTTGGCTTGGCACCGTTTTCGAAGACGCTGCCCTTACTGTGTTGCATGACTCCGTCGCCATTCTTGTCGACCCAGGCAATCAGTCCGCGATCTTCCCAGTTGCGAAACCAACTAGGAGCTTCCGCGTATGGTGTTTGGT
>CAYQMZ010000833.1:0-3648 GCA_964418725.1 uncultured Pirellulaceae bacterium | reverse complement strand
TCCTAGCCTTGTCCGAGAACTTCGGCTTCGAACGCTAGAACACGTTTTGTGGCAGTCCCGTTTCAACTCGGTCGCTGCAACTCCACGTACTGCCTTACGAATTTGCATTTTACTGCACGCCCAATGTTGCGCGGACCTCTTGCTCAAGCAACTCAGCCTCAATGCTCGAGTTCAACGAAACCCCTTGGCTCTTCTGTTTAGCAATTTGAAAATGCGTTCGGGCCAATTGCGCATTCCCAGATTGCTGAACTGCCATCGCGAGAATGAATTGAATCGTTTCGGTACCGTTGTCGCCATGCTTCTGTGCGGCCAACTCTCCCAACTCAATGGACTTTGCATAGTTGCCAAGGCGATACTCCACCATGCTGGCTGTGACCAACGTAGCCCAACTCGTTTCAACACGATCCGCTATCCTTTCAAGAAGCCGTTCAGCACGTGGTGTATTGCGAAACTCCGCCGGACCAGCAACCAGAATCCAAGCCAAGTAGTCGTTTGCCCACAGGTGGTTCGGCTCCAACTTCAGTGCCGCCTCTAAATCGGCAATGGCATTCTCGAATTCCGCCCCCTGCCAATAGCAGTTTGCTCGCTCAAAATAGGAATGGGCGGATGCATTGCCGGTATCAATCACCTGTGTCCAGGCACTGATAAGGTCGCTGGCTGTACGCGACTCCAAGCCCTTCGATAGTTCCGCGACGAGTTTTGTCGCAGCCTGCTCTGCGGCCTGAGAACGATCCGCTGCAGCTTTAAGTTGAATCGAAAGAGCCGTCAATCCGCACGTGGCTACGATGAGCGTCATAACGAGTGCGGCACTCAATCCCGCGGCGAGCGGGTATCGTGCTACCCAGCGGCGTGCATGTTCCCATTGCGAAGTCGGTTTGGCGACGATCGGTTCATCACGCAGGAACCTCTCCAGGTCATCACGAAGTTGAGCTGCCGACGAGTATCGATCTTCGGGCTTCTTTTCGAGACATTTGAGGCAGATCGCTTCCAAGTCAGGTGACACGTCGTCAATGACACGACTGGGGGCAATCGGTGCTCGCGTACGAACGGCTTCAAGCGTTTCCAGCGTGGACGCTTCGTCGAATGGTCGTTGCAGAGACAGCAATTCATAGAGAATCGCTCCAAGCGAATAGATGTCTGTTGCTTGCCCGACATTACTTCCGCGGCCCAACGCCTGCTCCGGAGACATATACGATGGCGTTCCAACGATCGCTCCGGTTCTCGTGAGGGAATTGTCCTCGTCGGTCGATTTCGCTAAGCCGAAATCGAGTATCTGCACTTTGCGCACGGTGTCGTCGTTGGGTGGCACGTCCGACTGAGGCACCAATAGGTTTGATGGCTTCAGGTCACGATGCACCACACCGCGGCTATGGGCGTATTGAACTGCATCTGCCAAAGCCGCCATCAACGCCGCTACCACCTTCGAATCGAGCGGCAGTTTGGCTGTTCGCCATTGATCCAGCCATTCGGAAAGTGGCTGGCCTTCGCAATAGGCATATGCAATGAAGCACACGTTGCCTTCGGTACCCGATTCGAAAACTGGCACGATGTTCGGATGGCTCAATGCTGCCGCGGCCTTGGCCTCCATCAAGAATCGGCTGCGAAGTTCGGACGAGACGAGCACCTCGACGCGTGGAACTTTCAGTGCTACTTCACGATCCAGTTGCGTATCCAACGCCAGATAGACAAGGCCATGGCTTCCTTCACCAAGGAGGCGAACGATTTTGTAGCGTCCTAGTACCCGCGGAGTGTCCGCTGGGAATTGATTTCCAGCCACGTTACTTCCCAAGGCTGGCAGCGAGGCGGCCATCTCTTTCGCTCGCACATTTTCAATCAGTCGAAGTACGTCCACACCTGAGCCGAGTTGTCCACTTGGATTCCGGTGGCCTACGTCGCGTCCTTCCAGCAATGCTTCGTGCACTTCGGCAAGCTGCTTGGCCAACTCGTCTTCAAACGAGTCTTCTAGATCCTCGGTATCAGACATGATCGGTTTCGCCGTCTGGACATAGTTCCTTTTGCAATGCAAAGATCGCCCGGGACCAGATCTTTCGCGCAGCTTCACCACTGCATTCGAGCTTGTCGCCGATCTCTTCGAACTTCATCTGATCCCAGTTTCTCATGCGAATAACGTCGTAGTACCGCTTAGGAAGCTGTTGCATCGCGGCGTTCAACGCAATTGTTTGCTCATCCGCCATCATCTGCACGCTGGGTGTCTTGTCCGGTGACGCCGTATCATCAGTCGTTGCCAGCGACTGCTCTCGGTTAAGCTCTCTTTTTGCGGTTCCGTTGAAGCTCCTACGAACTTGGCGAATATCATTCTTAAGGATCGCTCGCAGCCAGCCGACGAATTCAGCCCAAGACTCGCCTCGGAACGCGTCGAGTTCGCTACGCGCCTTCATCAAAGTCTCTTGAACAACATCCGAAGCGCCAACCTTTCGATGCAAATCAACTTCCAAGTCGGCGTTTGCGATCAGCAATAGGTAGTCGCGGCTGTTTGCAACCAGTTCACAGACGGACTCATTGCAGCCGCCGCGCGCGGCATCCAGCAATTCGCGAAATCGTTCAGCATCGTCGAATTGCATGATCCACTCACTGGATGCGAGCCCAGAGACAACCGGACGCGCGGAAAAGAGTTTTTTCTGATTTCACCATGTTATTCGAAATTCAATTTTCGTGTGTCCGCTTTGTAAGAACACCGCATCCAGTGCGAAGACGACCACCATTCGCTTTTCGTCGGTCCACCTCTTCGCGCCGAGAGTCCTATGAAGTTCCATAAGTTTGACCGCACGAAACCGTCCGTGATTCAGTCAAGGAATTGTGCCAACGTCCGCAAACCATTGCTGGAGCTACTCGAAGATCGACGAATGCTGGCAGCTGTCGCTTGGACGGGAGGCGGCGACGGAACCCTGTGGCACGACGCCGCGAACTGGTCCAGCGGTGCTGTCCCGACTCTTGCGGACGATGTCACAATCAATGTTGGGGCGAATCCTGTGATCAGAATTGTTGGGCCGACCGCCGAAGCCAACAGTCTTTTCGCACAAGAATCGCTCGACATAGACACAACCTTGCGTGTCACCAAACAAGCGACGATTCGCGACGTCGTCATGAACCGAGCCACACTCGAAGCGGACCAGTTGACCGTTACCGGCAATGCTGAGTTTCGGATTTCAACGCTGTCCGTTGGGTCGCTCAGTAGCTTCGAGGAGTCTGCGGATCTTCAATTCATTGGTTCGTCCAACATACTAACTGGTGACTTCGCAAATAGCGGGTCAATGACGTTTATTGACGCAGACGTCAGGCTTCAAGCCGGATCAATCAACAATGCAGAAACGGGATTGATGCAGTTTGCGAATTCCAGTCTCAGGGCTGGCGTTCTAGACAATAGTGGCCGAATTGTTAGCGAGGGAAACAGTGCAGTCACGTCGACGGTCAACAACAACCACGCAATTGATTTGCAGTCGGGCGAGCTTACATTGCATGGGGGAGTGAGCGATGTCGGCATTGAAGTGCCGAAGGATGCCATGCTCTCATTCACAGGCAACTTTGAATTTCGCGGCGACACCGGAGTGGTGGGCGACGGAGCAGTCTCATTCACGGGCGGCAAACAGGACTTTGGTGATTCAACGTTCAAAGTCGCGGGACCGGTTT